>JAZFTL010000497.1:0-2891 GCA_036446675.1 Thermoanaerobaculia bacterium | reverse complement strand
GTCTCGGCCTGCGAATGCGCGCCGGGAAAGCCGGGCACATAGCCGACATAAAGTTTGGTGTCCGGGCATTTTTCGACTACGGCAGTGTAAGTTCTCATCACGTGGCCTCGTTGGCTGCATTGTACCATTGGCGAAAGTCGTCTATCTTCGGCTCCAAGTCCTACGGCCGCAACCCCTCCTTTTTGATGCGCGTCGGCTGGTAGCAGGTCGATGAGGTGTTTGAGCCGTTGGAAGACTCTGTCTAGTCGGCTGGTCTCTCCGACTATTCTTGCTCCTGCGGGTCCTGAGTGCTGCCGAAGACGAAGCGTTGGTAGAGATAGGCGAGCAGGAACAGGCTGACGCCGAGGCCGAAGAAGGAGAAGACTCGGTAGAGATCGCCCAGCTTGGCGACGTCTACGAGGAAGACTTTGGCGATGGCGAGAAGCATAACGGCGAGCGAAGCGAACCGCAGAAATCTTCCTTTCCGAGCGATTCCCATAATGAGAAGCAAGGTTCCAAGGAGGATCCAGGCGGCGGAGTAGGCGTAGTGCTCGGCGCTGCTTGCCGTTCCTCGGTCCAGATAGCTTCCGCGAAAGGCCTGGCGCACCTCGAGCGTCACCAACAGCAGGCAGTTCACGAGCGCGCCGCAGTTGAGGGCCCGGCCGAGCCATTTTCGCGCCGGGTCGGCGAGTTTTCTGGCCAGCACCAACATGAGGATCGCGCTCAGGCCGTAGACCCATAAGAGCGCGTTGAAGATCGGAGTGTCTCCGACCGCGAAGTGCCGCCAGGCGGGGTTGGCGATCAAGCCCTGGTCGAAGATGGCATAGGCCAAGGCGACTCCCCCCAGCCCTGTTCCGCCCCAGGTCAGACTGCGTAGCGGCCAGCGCTCCGCGGCCCGCAGGAGGCCCCAGGCCAGGGCCAGCCAGGCGATCGTCAGCGCCCCCCGCTCGGCGAAGAAGAGCCTCGTGGCATCGACATCTCCGGGGCGGAAATACTGTCTCACCTCGAGGCTCACCAGAACGATGCCGAAGATGATTGATCCCCACTGTAACGCCTCCGACAGCTTCTCCTCTCCCTGTTGCGCCGCGAAATAGGCGGCGGCGGCGAAAGCCACGAAAGGGATACCGTACACGAAGAGGAGCCAGTTGAAGACGAGATGGTTGCCCACGTTCAGGTCGACCAACTCCGGATGAACCAAGTGCAGTGTCACCAGCACCCCAGCGATCCAAGCCAGGGTGCGCAAAACAGGTACACCCAACCGTCCTGCCAGCCAGACCAGGGCTGTTACCTCAAGCGCCCAGGCGACTGCTAGGGACGATCGCTCGAGCTGCATCGGCACCGCCAGACTGATGGCGCTCGTGGCACCGACGGCGAGAGCCGCCAGCGCCTGCTCCAGCTGCATCGAGTGGCTGCGCTGACGGAAGAGCGGCACCGCGGCGGCGGCGTAGAGTCCACCGATCACCAGGCTCACGAGGCCCCATGGAATCGACAGGTCGAGCTCCTGAGCACCCCAGTAGGCGAGGAGCAAGAAGACCGTTCCGGAGGCCGCGGACAGGGTGCACCAACTCGCCATCAATTTCGAGCCGCGATGGGCGATGTAACCACCTGCTCCGAAGAGGAGGCCGAAGGCTACGGCAGTAGCCAGCAAGCGCCCGCCCGTTACCGCCGGAGCACTTCCTATCCAAAGGGCGAATAGTAGGGCAGTGGCGCCGGCAGCAACCCAGGCGAAGGGGTGAAACTCTTCCTTGATCCTCGCCAGAACCAGACAGCCGGCACCCAAGAGCCCAACGAAAGCCCAATCTAAAACCTGAAAATCGGCGCGAACGGTGAGCGCCCCCAGCCCGGCGAGGCCGCCGACCAGCGTCACGCGGGTCAACCATCGGGCGCTCTTGGAGGTCTCCCAGGGCGTCTCACCGTGAGTGACCAGGGTCGCCCCAACGAAGAGCCCCGCCGACGCCACCACGAAGAGACCGAGCCAGAGAGAGTGCTCCGCCTCGAAGGTTGTCAGCAGCCAGATCCCCAACCAGATTAGGCCCCCGCAGTAGCCGACTGCGGCCAGGCCGGGCCAGTTTTTCCTGCGAGCTACCGCCAGCAGGCCAGCTTGCAGAAGCAGGAGATAGACGAAGAGAAGCCGCGGGTCGGGCTCGCCTGCCTGGACCAATTGAGGGGTAACAAAGCCCCCGACCAAGCCCAACACCGCAACCATCGCCCCCTGACGCAACGACAGCACCACCGCCACTGCAGCGGTCAGTGCCATGAAGCCGAATCCGGCCGCTGGACTAATCAGATGATAGAGATTCACCCCGGCATAGAACGAGACAAAGAGCACTGCGATACCCGCTGCAGAAAGACCCTGGGCAATACGATAGGCGGGTTTGCGCAGCCATTCGCCGGCACCCAGAAGCACGCCGCCGAAGATGATACCGAAGGCAACGCGGAGCTGTGGCACCAGCCAGCCCCTCTCGAACGAGACTTTGACCAGAAACGCCCCGGACAGAATCAACGCCACCGCACCGATCCATACCGGCAGGCGTGCCCCTAAGCTCTTTTCGAGATCTTTGATGGACCAGGTGGTCCACCTGAGTCGGGCGCGTGAAGGGGTGGGAATCGGCTGAACTCCTGAGGCATCCTGCTCTGCCCGGGGCAAACTCGGTACTCCCTCCTCTTCTTCCCCAGGTCCAAAGCCCCCTGGCGGCAGTTCCAGATCAGTTGGCTCAGCCGGCTCAAATGGCTCTGAGACCTCCGCCCCTGCCGCTTCTTGCTGAGATTGGGCGGTTTGCTGATCTTCAACAGCAGCATCGCCGGCTCGGCGGAAAGACTCCAATTTGCGCTCCAATACCTCCATTCGCCTGACAACAGCGCGCAGCCGCTCGTTGCCCCGCAGTACTACCACCAGTACCGCAACAACGATG
>JAZFTL010000496.1:0-5884 GCA_036446675.1 Thermoanaerobaculia bacterium | reverse complement strand
ATCGACATACCCCTCCAGAGATCCGAGCATTCCGGCCAGACGGGGATAGGGATAGGGTTGGCTGTTGGCTGATTTCGGCAGCACGTTCCAATCGAGTATGAAGGCGTCCTGATAATCGGCGCGAAATCGAACCACAGCGCTGACCTCACGGTGGAGGTACTGAACTCGCGGATCAGTCTCGAGACGCGCGGTCAGAGAACGGTTTCCGGGGCTCAGGTAGTAGGCAAGATACTCGCTATCTGTCATGGCCCGAGTTGCCAGTGGAATGTCGGGTTCACGACCTGACAGAATTTCCAGCTGGGCTCGATGCACGATGGGATCGACTGTCGCCAGAAGGCCTGGATCGAGGACGTTCACATAGCGAGCCTGAGGAGCCCAAAACATGAAGATCGGAGTCGATCTCCAGGAGGCCAGGACCCGCGCATCTTGAGGTAGAACGGCGGCGGCGCGGGATCGTTCCGCGACGACGATTTGCTTGACGCCTGCGGAGGTGCGAAATCTCCAACGGTTGTACTCAAGGCGCGCTCCGGGAAGAGAGACCAAACAAACAACTGCCACGGCCAGCCAGGTCGGAATAGAACCGCGAAAGGGCAACAAGACGCGGCGCCCAAGTATTCGGCCCCGCCGACGCAATTCGAAAAGTACCCAAAGGGTCACGAAGGGAACTGCATAAATGGCAAAGCGCGACATGAGGAGGGTCAGCAGAGCAAAAATCACGGCGCCGCAGGCGAAACTCGCCGCAGTTCGCCTCGCCTGCTCGGGATCGCTGTCCAGGTTCCGGTATGAGGATTGATCGGAGCCGGCACCTTCTGTGGTCGCATGCCGGAGCAACCACAGACCAAGAAACCATCCAACATTGACCAGCAACGCGATACTCGTAGTTACCGGTTCGATCTCGTTTCCTATGTCGAGCACTTCTTTCAGAAAAAAATAGTCGTAAGCGTGAAACCACCAGGTCTTCAGATTATTTGGAAAGTGAGGATGAACGAGTACTCCCGCACCGAGTCCGATGAGTGGTGCGATGGCGATTTGCCACTCCCAACGGTGCTCGGTCCAACCTAGAACAACGAAGAGAATCAGGCACAGACCGGCGAACGCATGCAGAGCTACATACGAGAGCGCGAACAGAATGCCGGTGCCGGCCAGTATCCAGTATCTCTTTCGGGCAATCGCCCACACCGCCGCAAGAAAGATCAACAGGGCCAGAAGCTCTGGTCGCAGTCGCACTAAGCGCCAAGTGAATTGACCCGACGAAAAGACCAACCAAAAAGGAACCAGAAATCCCCACCGTCCAATAGCGCGAAAACTCAAGAATCCGATGACGACCACAATCAGAGCATCGAAGAGCGCCAACGCGATACGCCCTCCCAAAAGGGGATCACCCGAGGATGCGAATGGCATCAGCGAGAGGTGGAAGAGAAGTTCTTTATCGCCAAAGCTTCTGCCGAGCAGGCCGAATCGAATCGGCGGCTCGTACTGAACGCCTTGCTCAGCTTGACCTCGAGCTACGGCGAGATGGTAGTAGGAATCGTTGTCGTAAATAAATGGAGTGGTCGAGTAGAGCGAGCCAAAGCCGAGAAACGCGATCACAAAGGTAAGCAGCAGCAGGGCGCCTTCTCGGGGGCGAATCTGGGTGGGCGAAAGTTCAGACATCGAGTTGTGAGCAGGACGGGGCACTGGGGTGCGGGGGAGGAGGTATTTCACCCCCTCCCCACCGTATCCTACTGGAGTTCTTAGGTCTCTGTGGGGCGGCCGGCTAACCTTTCCAGAGTCGTTGCCACCAGGAGTCTGATGTATCGGTGGCCGGCGGACGTCCTAAGTTCATCCGATCTCGAATTCTAGCGATCTTCCAGCCGGTTAGGCCGGCCAGGATCTGCGCCTCCTTCTCGAAGCGCGCCGGCAAAGTGCTGAGGTAGTCTTTGGCGCCCTGACAGATCGGATCGCCTTGCCAGGCGTGGCGCAGCACGTAGCGTCCCTGAAAATTGGTGCGGTCCGCGGTCTGTTGAAAACGGAGGTCGTCGGGGAAATGTTCCTGGTCGTAGCGCACATGGAGCCGCGTAACAAAGGCTTCGCGAGATTGGCCTCGACCCGAGCCACGATCAAGCCAGAACACACCCAGACCCTTCAACTCATCCGATGACAGAGGATCGGCAGCGCACGGATCGCACCAGTTCATGTCCCACGCGTATTCCAGAAATACGGATCTCATGCCCTGCTTCCGGACCTGAGTGGAGAAGAGGTCGCGATAGAAGTCGCCGAACTCCTCGCGCACGAAGATCGGAATCTCCATGCCGGTCGGCAATTCCACGGTGCGGTAGTTGGTAGTCTCTACCCGTCCCTTCCGAGTGAGCGTATAGATGAAAATGTCTTGCACGCCGTCGGCGTTGAGCATTCCCAGGCGAATCGGCAGCATGAACTTGGGCGACTCGTAGGCGACCTGGAGCGGTCGGAGATTGGTGAAGCCCAAGCGGGATCGCTCTTTGAGATTGACTTTGGCGACGAAGAAGTGCATCCCCTGCTTGAGATAGCTCCCCAAGACTGCGCTTGCCCCTTTGGGGATCTGATAGCCGCTGCGCCGCAGCCATGTCTCGAGTCCATGGCTCTCTTCGGCGGAGAGAATCAATATGTCGTATTCACCCACCGTGTATTTGGCCTCGATAGTGACTCCTAGGCTCGCGCCGAGGTCATCGCGGAATCGTTTAGAGGCTGGAAGTTCGGCTGCGCTCGACTTCAGCATGCGATCCATTTCTTCGACGCGACGGCAGGGGTCTGGATCGAAGTATTCGACCAGTCGTGGCGAGGTGTAGGTGTCTAGGTGGTCGATCAAGGCCTGGTTTGCGACATGAATCTGGCCGCGTTCGATAAATGTAGGTACTGGGATTACGATGGCAAACTCGTCGGGATCGCCGCGAAAATCGTTTGCCATTGTCAAGACCGTCTTGTCGTCGTCACGCACCAGAACGACTTGCGAGGCGCGATTGAAGAGCTTGGTGTCGGCCTTGGAGACGTAGAAGCCGCAGAATGCCTGGGCTCCGCTGACCGTAATCAGAGGTCCGAAGAGGAGAAGCGTAACGAATAGAGTCCGCCGAAGGTGGCGACGATGAGGTTCCTGGTGCGACAGTCTTGATTCTGAGTTGAGCATTCTTGTACCTCCTGTGAGAGTTGGTTGCAGTGAGTGAACAGATGTGAGTTTTCCCGGTGAAAGTGCGGTCCGACGTTCCGGCCAGCGGTAGCGAGCACCGGGACATAGCCGGTCAATGAACGGTACGAAAGGCGCGCAACAGATGAGAGACCAGATGAAACCGTTGGGCTGAAAGAGCACGAAGTGCACTAAGCCGGCGCCCACTGCCACGAGGGCTGCGTAGCTCATGCGGCCGAGCCGAGTATCCGGGGTCGTCTTTGGATCGGAAATCATAAAGAACGCGAAGATCATCAAGGCACCACTATTGAGGTTGTGCAGTGGGATCGCCCAGGGGTCGCCGAGCCACGCGGCGCGTCCGAAAAGTATTGCCCCGTAGCTCGCAAGAAAGGCCCAGGTGACATCGCTTCGTGCCGACCGATGCACGACCACCATGCCGAGGCAGGCGACTAAGAACGCCAAGACGGCTCCACTTCCCCATTGACCGGGAGAGATCCAGACTCGACCGGAAGCCAAGGAGACTGCCACCAGTCCGAAATTCGTCGGGTTGAAAATGTGCTTGCCGCGCCGTCGAATGAGAAATTTGCTGCTGATCGCGGCCACCGCGGTCAGGCTCAGCAAGCCCAGACTTCCTGACCTGGCGAGAAGGGAGAGGGAAAGTGCGGAGATCAGCGGACTCTTGGGATCGAATGGCACCGAGAAGACGCGGCCACAGATCATCTGAGTTGTCATGGCCGCAAGAATGAGAACGCTGATCTCCGCCAGGCTGACGCGGAAGTCGAGAGCGAAGATTCCGTAGCCGAGAAGGGTACCCAGCACTCCGATCTGGTAGTAGCGGGGGTCCCGAAACCGATTCACTTGCCCTGATGAAGTGGTTGTGACCTGATAAACGGCAGGAACTCGATGAGAACCGAGGCGGTGAGTGTTGGTGGAGAGTAGGGGTGTGTCCATGATTAGTTGGACACTCGTAGGAGAGAAAAGGGAACCGTGAGATTTCGCGGTTCTCCTCTCGAGCCGCTATCGAGTCTGTTGGCAGAGCAGCGGGTACCAACTATTGGCCCAAGGCAGGGCGCTCCGGCGGTGGATCAGTCGGGGGCGATGATTCTTACACCCAGTTGCCGGGTGTCTTTACCCTCTGGTGACCAAGCCTTGTCACACCAAATGATGAAAAGTCGGGTGGAGAGCGGAGGAACTGGTGGAAGTTCGATATCGCGTCTTCCACTGCGGGCGAAGACTACGGTTTGTACTTCTTCCCCATCATCCAGAAAGACTCGAATCGGGTAGTCCGCGACTTTAGCGTTGACAGCAAGTTTGATCCTGTGAACCGAAGGCTCCTCTTTGAGATTCTCCACCAGTATCGCTGCCGGTCTGGTTCCATGGGTCCATCCATCCAGCGACAGGGCCACGGCGCTGATCTGGTCGCTCCAAAGAGGGCGCAGGCTACTTGAGTTATTGTCGAGGATCTCCTGCAGCAGTCTCTCTCTTGCCTTAGGATCTCGATCGGATCTCAGCTCAGCGAGGCCTTCCTCGACAGTCTTACCGCGGTGCTCGTGGATCAGTTCGGCCGCTTTCTCGGTGGCCTCCTTCGGGCGCACGAGGACGAGGAGGCCGGCGGGATCGAAACTCGCGGTCGCTGCCAGCGCCGGCAATCGTCGCTGCCACTGACGGTAAACGTACCGGCTGGCGATCGCCACCTCGGCGTCAGCTGGCAGATCACGGGCGAGGGTGATGTCGAGATCTGGTCGACGCAGTGACAAGCGAGCGAGTGCTGACCGTGTCGTCGCCGACATATGGTAGCGCCATTGCAATTCTCTCGAGTGGACGATCTTGCGTGCAGGAACGGCGTTCAGTTCGTCGTGAAATGTCTTCCAAGGGTAGAGCAGGAGTTCACCCTTCTGCACAGCCCAATGCTTGGCCAGGCTAGCCCGGCTGATCTCGAACCCGGTGCCAAAGAACACAGTGAAGGCAATGAGCAGGGCAACTACACGCGCCCGCTGTCGGCTGACAACGAGGGCAACCCAGCTCACAACGATGAGGACGATAGCCGGAAGTAGTACGCTGACGACGAAATGGTCCGGTTCCCAGCCATAGCGGCGTAGAAGAGCGACCGGCAGAAAGCCGGCGGCTTCTAGAGTTCCCAACCGGTACGGGATCGCGACGATGAACACGATAGCGGCTACGAGAGCCGTGGGAATCAGCACGCCTGGCGTTAGAAGCTGCCTCCAGGGCACTTCATCCAGCCCGGCATAGTGGAGCAGGAGTCCCGTCATGAGACAGGCGACAGGCAGAATGGGTATCAGCATCCTGCCTGAGAATGGATGGGGCATCCCCACGTAGAGGGCAATGAGAGCGACCAAATAGGCGATCGGCATTAGGTGCAGAAGGCGGAGCTCGAGGCGCCGCCGGCGAAGTCCGGCCGCGAGAGCCGCGGCGACGACTCCTACCCAGAGGTGTCGCAGTGACAGGTCGACGGCATGGCTCCAGGGGCGCCAGATGGCTTCAAGCCAGCTTGCAGTGGCCTTGCGGGGGGCCAGCTGCTCTGGAAAGTTCATGCTTCCCGACTGCGCCAGCCGGCCACTGTCGAAGGTGAAGAGGAAATCGCCGAGGATCCATCCGTCGAGTAGGGCGAGAGCCAACAACACTCCGCCGGCACCTGCCGTCCAATAGGCCATCCTGCGCGCGAAGCGGCGCAGGTCGCTGCCGATCAGGAAGAGAATCGGGAGGAAAAGGAGCACAGCACCTACC
>JAZFTL010000495.1:0-9220 GCA_036446675.1 Thermoanaerobaculia bacterium | reverse complement strand
TTCTTGGTATCGCGACCCTGACCCGCACCAGGGTTACGCTTTCTTCTTGGCTGTTGATTTGTTCACCTTGGAACTGTGCTCGGTTGCCGGCACTGGATCTGCGACTCGATCTATCCGTTCGAGATCGAACTGTGCCAGAGTATTTTCCAGCTCGTCGAGCCGGCCCCGCAGTTCCGCCATCTCTTCGCGCGCCTCGCGCAACGGCCCGACTCGATCGATCGAAGCTTTGACCAACCGGCCAACTCCCTTCTGCACATGCTCGACGCTACTGGTTACGACGCGCTCTCCCTTTCTGACAAGATCGTGCATAAATGAGCTCGGCAGTACCGACCGACCGCTCCTGCCCTCCTCGAGAATAATCTGGGTGAGGGTCTGAGTCGTTACATCGTCTGAGGTGCCGTTGTCGATCACCTGTACCTGTTGCCCGTCGCGGACAAACGTTGCGACTTCCTCCAAAGAAACATAGCGGCTCTCTGTCGTATCGTAGAGCTTGCGGCTTTCGTACCGTTTTATGACCCGCGTAGTGTTGGTATCGATCTCATTCATGTTTCCCATTGGCCTCCAGTAGACCTTCAGCATGCAAACTATTTATACCGCACTGCGGCATAAACGTCAAGTAAATTCCGCGCTGCGGCAAGCCGCTACTTCAACCCCAAAGACCATCATCATGCACGCGAGCCGTCTCAAATAGGTCTCCAGTTCGGTCGCAGCATCAACCCAATCGCCTCGCTGCCATGGCGGACCAGACAGGCAATCTTAGAATCGCTACGGATTGAAACGAAAGCTCGACCGAGTTATTGCCACTTCCGGCGGGATCGGTGTAATATTCGCGACGAGGTCGCTATTGATCTCACCTAGTTACTTCTATAGATAGAGGAGAAGTGAAATGACTCACATCATCGCGGAACCCTGTGTTGGCACAAAAGACACCGCCTGTGTTGATGTTTGCCCAGTTGACTGCATTTACGACAAGGACGAATGGGAGGTCCTGTTTATCCACCCCGAAGAATGTATCGATTGTGGTCTTTGCATCGACGCCTGCCCGGTGGAAGCCATCTACCCGCTCGAAGAGCTGCCGGAGAAGTGGGACATCTGGATCGCCAAGAATTATGAAGCTTTCGATATGGAAGCACCCTAAACACGACTCGATTCTTGGTTCGGTCCCGGAGAGGGCGTGCATTGCACGTCCTTTTTCGTTTTGGGGTCGACCATAGCTCTCACGTATGGAATGAAACCACTTCGACCTTGGTTACATAATATGATGGATGTGCACTAAGATCTTCAGAGATACCACCAAATATCGCATATTCTTCATAAGATAGCCTTACTTTCGTTCGATCCACTGCCGAACTGATCCTTCCGGTCGAGGACAAGACGGTGTGCAAGAGGGAGGATCGTAGGGAGATCAGCGACAATATCGCCGCGAACAGCGAGGAACGCCACCTTGGACTACAAAAACTATTACGCCGTTTTGGGGGTTGCACGAGATGTCTCACAGGACGACATCCAGCGCGCCTACCGCAAACTGGCGCGTAAGTACCATCCCGATGTCAACAAGAGTTCCGAGGCAGAGCCCAAATTCAAAGAGATCTCCGAAGCCTACGAAGTCTTGAAAGATAAGGGCCGGCGCTCCAAATATGATCAATTCGGTTCAGCCTGGAAGCAAGCGCAGCGCAGCGGCGCCCAGCCTGCTGGATTTGAAGATGTCTTCTCGAGCTTCAGGTTTCAGGGCGGAGAGGCTCGCAGCGGCAGCTTCGATTTCGCAGGAGCAGGGTTCAGCTCTTTCTTCGAAGGGCTCTTTGGAGCGCAAGCCCAGCCGAGCGCAGCAGGAGGAGCGCAGTGGGCTCGCGCCGCCACCGTCGGTCAAGTTGGAGCCAACCAGGAAGCCCGCATATCTCTGACTCTGGAACAGGCCGCCAAGGGTGGTGAACGGGAATTGACCCTGACCGACCCGACCACTGGTTCTACGAGGACGCTTCGGGTCAAGATCCCTGCCGCGGTCCGACCTGGACAGAAAATTCGCCTGGCGGGTCAGGGTGGTCATGGCTCTAAGGGCTCACCGCGTGGAGATCTGTTCCTGCTCTTGGATCTGGAGCCCCATCCCTCTCTTAGACTGGATGGGCGCAATCTCCACACCACTCTGCCGCTCACTCCGTGGCATGCGGCACTTGGAGGCCCTGCCAAGGTCACGACCCTCGACGGAGAGGTGACGGTCAAAATACCCGCGGGCTCCTCTTCAGGAAGACGGATTCGCCTGCGAGGACGTGGTTTTCCACAAACCAAGGGACGCGACGGCGATCTGCTCGCCGAAATCAAGATCGTGGTGCCCCGTGAACTCAGCGCTAAGGAGCGTGGTCTGTTCGAGCAGCTGGCGCAGGAATCTGAATTTCAGCCCGAGGATGTTTAGAGCGGTATACCCCGATGGGAAGAATCAAACCTCGAGAACCAAGGAACTAGATCAAGGCGGAAAGCAGGCGAGAACAAAATGGACCCAAACAAACTGACAGAGAAATCTCAAGCGGCGCTTCAAACCGCGCAGCAAGAGGCGACCCGCCTGGGCCATCAAGAGGTCGATGCAGAGCATCTGCTGTTAGCTCTGCTACAAGAGCCGGACGGCTTGGCGAGCCGACTCCTGGGCGGACTGCAGGTCGATCTGCCGTTACTTCGTTCTGAACTGGAGAGTCATCTCGCGGCTCGACCTCGAGTTTCCGGCAGCAGCGTCGAACTGCAGAAACTTTACATTTCGCCGAGGCTGCAACGCCTTCTGACCGACGCCCTGACCGAAGCGGAGCATCTCAGGGACGAATACGTTTCGATCGAACACCTCCTGCTGGCGTTTACCAGCGAAGAGTCCGGCACCGAGACCAAGCGGCTGCTTACCCAACATCGCGTCACCAAAGAAGCCCTGCTGGAGATCTTGCGCTCAATCAGAGGAAGTCAGCGGGTGACCAGCCCGACCCCGGAAGCCGCATATGAGGCTCTCGAGAAATACGGCGTCGATCTCGTTGCCGAGGTCAGGAGTGGGAAGCTCGATCCCGTCATTGGACGGGACGCCGAAATTCGCCGTGTCATCAGAATCCTGTCGCGAAAAACCAAGAACAATCCGGTTCTAATCGGCGAGCCGGGAGTCGGCAAAACCGCCATCGTCGAAGGCCTGGCCCATCGGATTGTCCGCGGCGACGTACCGGAGTGGATCAAAGACTGTTCGATCTTCTCACTCGACATCGGCGCACTCTTGGCCGGCGCCAAGTACCGGGGGGAGTTCGAAGAGCGGCTCAAAGCCGTTCTCACCGAGATCAAGGAGAGCGCCGGGCGGATCCTGCTCTTCATCGACGAGATTCACAACATCGTCGGCGCCGGGCGAACCGAGGGTTCTACGGATGCTGGAAATCTTCTCAAGCCGATGCTCGCCCGCGGCGAACTGCACTGCGTGGGCGCTACGACTCTAGATGAATACAGAAAGTACATCGAAAAGGATGCTGCGCTCGAGCGTCGCTTCCAGCCGATTCAAGTCGACGCCCCGTCGGTGGAAGACACCATCTCCATTCTCCGCGGCCTGAAAGAGCGCTTCGAAGTGCACCATGGAGTTTCCATCCGGGACAACGCTTTGGTAGCCGCCGCCACCCTCTCCAATCGCTACATCTCGGATCGCTTTCTACCCGACAAGGCGATCGACCTCATGGACGAAGCCAGCGCCATGATTCGCACGGAGATCGACTCCATGCCGGCCGAGCTCGACGCGGTGACGCGCCGCGTAATGCAGCTCGAGATCGAGGCGGCTGCACTCAAGAAAGAGAAGGATAAAGCCGGTCGGAAACGTCTCGAAGCGCTCCGCCGCGAGCTGGCCGATCTGCGCACCAACTCGTCGGCCATGAGAGCCCAGTGGGAGAGCGAGAAAAGAGCTATTGAACATGTCCGAAACCTCAGGGGCCAAATCGAGCAGGTGCGACACGATATCGAGTCCGCCGAGCGCGACTACGACCTCGATCGCGCCGCGGAACTGAAGCACGGCAAACTGCCCGATCTCGAAGTCCAGCTACACGACCACGAGAAGCGCATCACCGCGGACCAAGACAATAACCGCTTGCTGCGTGAAGAGGTCACCGCGGAAGAGATCGCGGAGATAGTCTCGCGCTGGACCGGGGTGCCTCTCACCCGGCTTCTTGAAGGAGAGCGCGAGAAGCTGCTGAGACTCGATAAAATTCTCCATCGCCGGATCGTCGGACAAGATGAGGCGGTAGGGCTGGTTGCCGACGCGGTCATCCGGGCGCGCTCTGGAATCAAAGATCCGCAACGGCCCATCGGCTCGTTCATTTTCCTCGGACCCACCGGCGTCGGCAAAACCGAGCTGGCAAAAACGCTGGCGAAGGAGCTCTTCGATTCGGACGACAACCTGATCAGAATCGACATGAGCGAATACATGGAAAAGCACTCGGTCTCGCGACTGATCGGAGCGCCGCCAGGCTATGTCGGCTATGAAGAGGGCGGACAGCTCACCGAGGCGGTGCGCCGCCGTCCCTACGCGGTCATCCTCTTTGACGAGATCGAAAAGGCACACCACGATGTATTCAATGTGCTCCTTCAGATACTGGACGACGGACGCGCGACGGATTCGCAGGGGCGTACCGTTGACTTCAAGAACACCGTCATTATCATGACTTCGAACCTGGGCTCTCACCTGCTGCTCGATGGAATCACCGACGAGGGTGAGATCAAGCCCGCAGCCCGCGATGCCATCTCATCCGAGATGCGGCGCCACTTCAGGCCCGAGTTCCTCAATCGCATCGACGACATCGTCCTCTTCAAGCCCTTGACGTTGGGCGAGATCAAACAGATCGTAGATCTTCAGACCGCCGAGTTGAGGCATCGACTCTCCGAGCAGGGAATTCAGCTGGTCATCACAGAGTCGGCTCGAGAGCTCATTGCAAAAGGTGGTTTTGATCCAGTCTACGGAGCTCGACCTCTTAAACGATATCTGCAGCACGAGCTCGAGACGAAGATCGGACGAGCCATCGTCAGCGGCGAGTTTTCCAGCGGAGCCCTCTTGACGGTCGATGCCGAGAACCAGCAATTGATCGTCAGCGCAGAGTACTCAGAGACCCTCACAGCTGCCTCATAGCAGCTCCGCGCGCACACCGGAGGGCCGGCGCCCCCGATCTAAAGCCTCTGCCGAGAAACCTCGAACGATGTTCCCGATCCGAGACACCATACCCAGCCGCTATGTCCCCCTGATGACCTGGACTCTCATCGGCATCAATGTGCTGGTCTTCGTCTACCAAATCGGCCTGCCCGAAGGCCAGCTCGGCCGCCTGATTTACTCGTTCGGGCTGGTTCCCGCACGCTATTTCAGCCCGGAGTGGTCGCTCTCGGTCGGCCTGCCGCGGCTGGCTGCCTGGCCGTTCTTCAGCAGCATGTTTCTCCACGGCGGTTTCCTGCACCTGATCTTGAATGTCTGGACTCTTTGGATTTTCGGAGACAATGTCGAAGATCGCATGGGCCCACTACGATTTCTGGCCTTCTATCTCGCCTGCGGACTCATTGCCGGGCTCGCCCACCTCGCCTTCAACCTAACTTCTACAGTACCGACGATTGGAGCGTCGGGAGCCATTGCGGGAGTTCTCGGAGCCTACCTGATTCTCTATCCCGGGGCGCGAGTCGTCATCATGATTCCCATATTCTTTTGGCCGATCTTCTTCGAGCTTCCAGCGTTCATCTACCTCGGCTTCTGGTTTGTCTCACAGTTTCTCAGTGCAGCTGTGTCGACCTCCGGAGCGGCAGGATCTGGAGGCATCGCCTGGTGGGCACACATCGGAGGATTTCTGGCCGGCCTTGTTCTGCACAGAAAATTTCTGTCGCGGCGACGCACCTCCAGCCGGCGACCCGCCAGACACTTCATTTTTCCTCGCTCTTAGTAAAGGCGGCTAACCCGTATCGGCCGGCTCCTATTCGTTTATTCCTATATCTTAGTTTTAACCACTAAGATATTTGAATAATCTGGAATAATTCAACAAACCTTAGTGTTATCTATATATATAAAGGCGGATTTAGCGAGCGATCGCCGCTCCTAGTGCCAGCCGACAAGGACTTCGACCCAAAAGGAGACTGATTTATGACCCATGCAACTCTAGTCCGACGCCAGCGACCCAATTCCACTACCGTACCGGTTCGACCGTTCTTTCGCGGCTTCGAGAGCCTCTTCGATGACGACCTTTTCCGATCGTTCGGCATGAGATCGTCAGCCCTCAATTCCTGCATAGACGGCCAGGCGACCTGGCTTCCCGCGATGGATATTCGAGAGTCGAAAGATGCCTACACGGTGACTGCCGAGCTTCCCGGAATGAGCAAGAAGGATTTCGATATCGCGGTGGAAGACAACGTCTTGACGATTTCAGGAGAGCGCAATCTGGAGACCGAAGGTGAAGATGAAAACTACCACCGCATCGAGCGGTCGTACGGAAGCTTCAAGAGATCCTTCACGCTGCCGATTCAGGTCGTTCAGGACAAGGTGGACGCCCGCTACAAAGACGGTATCCTGACCATTGCACTGCCGAAAGCCGAAGAGGCCAAGCAGCGCAAGATCGAGATCAAGTAAATTCAGTCGACTCTTGATCGCATGACCGAGCCCCGCTTCATGCGGGGCTTTTTTTCTGCACTTCGATCACACCGAGTACTGCGAGATGAATTTCCAATCCAGCCAATGTTTGAATCGCATCGCCCAGCGCGAACGGACCACGAAGCCCTTCCAGAGGAGGAGACCGCTTCCATCACCGAGATTCAGAATCAATAGATACGAGCTCTGCGGCTTGAATGTACGCAGCAATCCGCCGGTAGTTGCAGCCAAGAGGTTGTGATGCAAAATCGGCGACTGACGAACAGCGTAGACCCCGACCCTGTCGAGCCCGTGACCCCGCAACGCGATACAGTCACCGCCCCCAAAGACACCCCTGGCAGACACGCTTTGCAGGGTCTCATCGACCACCATCGCCCCATCTTTGGATGTCTCGAGTGTCGATCTGCCAAGAACACCGGGAGGACGCACCCCGGTCGCGAGCACAACGGTGTCCCAGGCGCTGCTCTCGCCTGACTCGACCACAACTTCATCCTCGGTAATCTCTACAACCCGGGTAGAGAGGCGCACTGCGCCGCCGTTGTCCTTAAACCACTTGGTGAGAAAGTCGCTTCCGCGTCGCGGAGCTTGCGGCAGAAGTCGGTCGGCCGACGAGATCAGCGTCAGCTCCAAGGTGAGCCCAGATTGAGCCGCCAGGGCCAGAGCGTTGGCAGCGGTTTCACATCCGGAGGCTCCCCCGCCGATCACTACCAGACGGTGGGGACCTGCCTCGGTGTCGTGCTCGAGGAGACGGTTCCGGATCTCGAGGAAATATTGCACCGGCTTGACGGGAATTGCGAACTCCACGCCGCCCGGTATCATTCCCACCGGTACCGAACTCCCCAGATTCAGCGACATCGCGTCGTAACTCAACTGCCGCCCCTGCCCGACGGTAACGGAATTCTGTTCGCAATCGATCGCCGTAATCTCGTCTTCAATGTAGGTTCCGCCCGCTGCGACGACTACCTTGCCGATATCGACCGAATCTTCGGCACCCCGATAGAGCCCGGACAAGAGCCCCGGCCCCATACCTGAGTACCAAAATCTTCCGGGAGCTATCAGCGTAAGGTCGACTCCTGCCTCGATGTACTGCCGCGCCCTACTCAGGGCGTACAGATGCGCATGGCCGGCGCCAACAAACAACACCTGCGGTCGATCGCTTCGCCCTTGCATCAGTCTCGACTCCTAGCGGACTCGAGGCGCTACCCGCCGCACCGAGTTCCGCTACCATTCAGGTCGTATGGTGCTCTGATTCTGCTATGATTTGTCGCTTCACAGCACCATCATAAGGACACTATCAGGTTGTTCAAGGAGAGGGATTATGAGCCTTCATCATCGAATCAGCGCGGAATCTTGAGACCTCCAATCACCGGATCTCTCCTCGCGGTAGCTCTAGGAGCGGCGCTGGCGCTGTCTTGTACTCGACCCCAATCCTCGGATTCTCGAGGCCCTCGAGAGCTTGCCAGCCCGCTATTCGTCGACCCCGCTC
The DNA here is from genome assembly GCA_036446675.1 of Thermoanaerobaculia bacterium. GTDB lineage: Bacteria > Acidobacteriota > Thermoanaerobaculia > Multivoradales > JAHEKO01 > JAZFTL01. Next base: position 1,124 of record JAZFTL010000495.1, on the reverse strand, counting down.
AACGCGACTTTGCGGAGAATTCGAAACTACTCGAGCGTATCCTGTCGAGCCCGCACGGCTACTTCCGATTCATCAACGTCCCCTTCAGCCAAGAGGTGTGCCGGCGATTCTCCGAAAGTCTTGATGACACCCCCAGTGTCAACCTGCATGGTGACGCACACCTCGAGCAGTACGCTGTAACCGACCTCGGCAGAGGCCTGACCGACTTCGACGACTCCTCGACCGGTCCTGCCGTGCTCGACCTCCTCCGGTTCGGCGTTTCCCTCGAACTCACCTGCCGGGTCGAGGCTTGTGAGAGCGAAGTAGAGGCGATCTACGGAGGTTTCTTGAACTCCTATCGAACCTCGATTCTGGAACCGTCGACCCAGGCGCCGGAACCCGATCTCGTCCAAGAGATTCGAGCCGGCTTCTCCCTCGACCGCGAGTCATATCTCCAGTGGGTGGAGTCGATTATGGATCCTGTGCCCGAAGACGAAAAGGCGGGCCTGCGGGTGGCTCTGCAGCCCTATTTGGATGCCATGGTCGCTGAGAATCCGAATCTCGACGCCGAGTTCTTCGAACTCAATCAAATCGGCTATCTGAAAATGGGAGTCGGAAGCGCCCTCGATCTCAAGTTTCTAACCCGTATTCGAGGAGCTACAGACAGCCCGACCGACGACGTCGTCTTGGAGATAAAAGAGGTTCGAGATCTGAGTGGAATTGAATGTATCACTCCCGTTAGGCAATCCGATCCACTGCGCATTCTTCTAGGCCAGCTGCGTATCGCCTATCAGCCGTACAATTACCTCGGATACGCCCGTTTTCTGGACAAGACTTTTTGGGTGCACGCCTGGGTCGACAACTATCGGGAGATGTCGATCGGCGAGACCTTTCGCTCGACGGAAGATCTCTACCAAATCGCCCGAGACGTAGGGGTCCAACTCGGCCGGGGCCACACCAATCAGATCGCTCCAGAACTGGATCAGCAGTTGCGCCGCGAGCAAATCCGAGTGCTGGACCGGGACGAAGAGCACATCAAATCGGCCAGGAAGGATCTGGCGCGCGAAACGATCATCGCTTGGCGCCAGTTCAAGGCAAGCGCCGAAGAGCTCGGTCTCACCGGGCTGCTATGAGTGACTCAATGC
>JAZFTL010000494.1:0-2650 GCA_036446675.1 Thermoanaerobaculia bacterium | reverse complement strand
CTATGCTTTGGCGCACCCCGAACTGAGATTTTCGGTCGTCCATGAAGGCAAGGTGCTGTTGGATGTCCTGCCGGCCGAAGAGACCGTCGAGGGGATTCGCGACCGAATCGGCCAGATTTTTTCGGAGGCGCTTGCGGCGAGCACAGTCCCGTTCGGGCTGACCTCAGGATCCGTTCGCACTGCGGTTTGGGGACTCGTCGGAAACCCGTCTACGGCTCGTGGTCGCAGGTATTTCATCTACGTCAACCGTCGAATGGTAAGAGACCGGGCGATTCTCGCGACCTTTTATCGAGCCGTACGCGATGAATGGCGTAGCGACGAATTCCCTGCACTCTTCATGTTTCTGGATATTGATCCGACGGAAGTGGATGTCAATGTCCACCCGCAGAAATCAGAGGTGAGATTTCGGGACTCACATCTACTGAGTCAAGTTTCCCGCTATCTGCGTTCGGGCCTGCGGGAGGCACTCGGTGACTCACCGGCTCCGGGGGCCGCAGTAGTGACTGCGGCAAAGGGACTTCCGTGGAACCCCTTCCGAGAGGGCGTGGGAGTCACTGGAGCTCCGGGAGCCGGTGGAGGGCAGCCGGGCGAGGTGGCCGAATCCCAAGGACTCTTCGAGGGCGCAATCCTTGGGCGCCTACCGCAAGCCGTGTATGCACCATTGGATCGAACCCCGATCAAGTTGAGTGGTAGGAGATTACAGGGCGACTCCTATCGGTTGCTTGGTCAGTACAAGGGGACATTGATTCTGATCGAGGGTCCCGATGGATTGCTGCTGATCGACCAACATGTCGCCCATGAGCGCGTTCTCTATGAACAGTTGCGTCACCAGATGGAGGGGAAGCCGGAGTCAAGCCAAAGATTCGTCGAGCCGCTGTTGTTGCAGCTGGCTCCAAACGAGGCTCTTAGGCTCGACGAATTGGCAGACGAACTCGAGTCGTGTGGCTTTGAGTTGGCGAAAATGTCCGGACATGCGTACGGAGTGATGGCGGCGCCGGCCGCCCTTTCAGCCGACGAAGCCGAGGCAACTCTGCTCGAGCTGATCCGTCATGATGGAGATTCCACCGAGCAGCCGGCGGCGATTCGGGAGCGGTTGCTGGAGACGTGGGCAGCGAGTCGATCGTGCAGGTCTGCCGTGAAGATGCACCATCCACTGACCCCGCAAGAGATGGAAGATTTGATCAGAGACCTTTTTAGAGCCGAACAGCCATACGCCTGTCCGCACGGCAGGCCGATTGTCCTGAAGATGAGCGACGCAGATCTGGAGTCTAGATTCGGTCGCCGGTAACGGGGGGTTAACTCGATGAGATCACTGTTCAGAAAGTCGACCGATGATCCTCTGGCGGATTTTGAAGCTCAGCTCGGTCATCGGTTTCGCGACCGAGATCTGTTGCGTCGTGCCCTTATTCACCGTTCCTACGACAACGAGAGAGGAGTCGGTGAGAATTATGAGCGCCTGGAGTTCTTGGGAGACGCGGTGCTCGGTCTGATAGCCGCTGAGTATCTTTTTCGAGAGCATCCCGACCAAGCCGAGGGAAGACTTTCTAAGATCAGGAGCTATGCGGTGAGTGCTGTGGCGCTAGCTCAATATGCCGAACAGCTCGGATTGGGGAAGGTCCTCCTGCTGGGAGTCGGCGAGGAGCGCTCCGGAGGTCGCACCAAGGCTTCTCTGTTGTCCGACTCTCTCGAGGCGGTACTCGGTGCGGTATACCTGGACGGTGGACTCGTGGCAGCGCATCGGGTGATACGTCCGTTGCTGGAGCTGGTCGGTAAGGCTGAGCCACAAGGGGTGTTCCGAGATTCCAAGACCCTCCTGCAGCAGCTTGTGCAAGCCCGGGGCTGGAAACTGCCCGAGTATCGCGAGATCGCCTCAGATGGTCCGGATCATCGCAAACAGTTTACGATTGAGTGCCTCATCGAGGGCGATCGCGCCGGCGAAGGGATCGGTCCCTCGAAGAAGATCGCCGAGCAGCGCGCCGCTGCCGGGGCGATCGAGTCTCTCCGGGGGGTTGACCCTGTGGGAGGGGATTCGTAATATTCGTCTCCTACTTCGAGGGGGTTTGAGGGTATGCCACAGATCAGTCATCTCCAGCAGCATATCGGTCATAAGGTCACGATCGATGGGTGGCTGGTAAACAAACGTTCCAGCGGCAAGATCGCGTTTCTACAGGTTAGAGATGGCAGCGGGACCGTACAGGGAGTCGCGAGTCGGGCGGATGTTTCCGACGAGGCCTGGAGCGATATCGATCGTATGACGCAGGAGTCGGTCGTGCAGCTGGTGGGCACTGTCAGCGAGGACTCGCGCTCTCCGAGCGGAGTCGAGATTCATTTGACCGATGTAACAATCGGGCAGCTCTCTGAGGAATTTCCGATCACCCCTAAAGAGCACGGGGTGTCTTTCTTGATGGAGCATCGCCACCTCTGGCTGCGCTCCAGCAAGCAGCGCGCCGCACTCAAGATCCGTAGTGTGGTTTCCCAGGGAATTCGCGACTTCTTCGCGGAGCGCGAGTTCGTTCTCATCGACTCGCCGATACTTACGCCGGCGGCTTGCGAGGGTACTTCGACTCTGTTCGAGACCGACTACTTCGGGGAGAATGCCTACCTGAGTCTGTCCGGGCAGCTCTATCTGGAACCGGCGGCGGCCGCGTTC
>JAZFTL010000493.1:0-3192 GCA_036446675.1 Thermoanaerobaculia bacterium | reverse complement strand
TACTAAACTCAATAAGACGATGGGCAGCCTTTCTTGAATACTGAATCGGCACGTTGCTGAGTGATTCCGCTCCACCTGCGAGGACCACTTCGCATTGGCCGGTCAAGATCGCCTCTGCACCGGAGGTGATCGCTCGACTGGAGGAGGCACATGCCAAGTTGACCGTACTTCCCGGGATATTCGGCGGTAAGGAGACTCTAAAGACCACCTCTCGACCCAAATTCGGGGCCTGTAGCGCGGGAACGACGACCCCGAAAATCGAGGCGTCAATCTGCCTTGGATCGAAATCGTTTCTAGCGATCAACTCTGCTACAGCAACTCCGCAGAGATCGACCACATCCATATTCCTCAGATCGGTGCCCGACTTCGCGAACGGAGTCCTGCATCCGTCGATGATCGCAACTCTGCCGGTCTCTCCCGCGAGGCTCCGACTGGCAAGCTTTACGACCGACGGAGATTGCCCTGCATCAGACACCAACACAGTCTCCGCTCTCTCGCTAATTTCTTCGCGAGCTGAGAAATCCGGCGGTGGAGCGAGCGATTGTTCGCCTGCTCCAGAGTCAGCTCCAAGGTCCAATTCGAGGTCTGAAAAGACCTCGTCTTCCACATCGATCGGATCCGGTTGCTTCTGCGGCATCGATTTCCTCCTGGCTACGATCGAGACGGCGCTCCAGCCACCATGTCTTCATGTGACCAACCGTTTCAACTCTACCGCACATTGGCGGCAACGACTTGTAGGATGCAGCATGCATTCGGACTCCGAGAGACTCAATGCAAAGGGTCAGGCATAGATCCTGCTACACTTTTTTGAGATGCGTAGAGAACTCTGCATTTCAGCCTTAGCCCTGGCACTCTCGATTGAAACGGCCAGCGGTCAAGAGATCAGTAATCCCGATTTATTCAAGAAGACGCTGGGCGCCGCCCACGAGGCGGTCAAACACTATGGGAACTATGATCGTCCCGAGGAACTACGGCGGATTACCGAGATAGGCTATCGGATTGCGCAAGAAGCCAGATTTACGAAGTTCCCGTTTACCTTTTATCTCGTTGAGATGCCGGAGCCGAACGCCTTCGCCCTCCCAGGAGGGCAAATCTTCGTGACCCGTGGGATGCTCGACTTGAAACTCTCAGACGACATGCTCGCCGGTCTCCTCGGTCATGAGATCGGCCATGTCATCTTCGAGCACGGACTCAAGCTGAAACGGCGCGCGACGCTGCTGAACGCACTGAGCCAAGCAGCCCTCGTAGGAGTTATTATCGGAGCCTCGGGCGGCAACGATTCTCCGGTCCCCGGGGTCTATGACCCCTTTGGGCGATCCAGGTCGGGCGGAGACCTCATTCAGGGAACGGCTGCTGCCGGAGCCATTGTCACTGAGCTGCTGATGAGAGATTACAGTCGCGAATTCGAAGACCAGTCTGATGATGAAGGACAGCGGCTAGCGGCGGCGGCGGGATTCGATCCCGACGGCAGCCGACAGCTCATGGACACTCTGCGGGCCCATCTACCGCAGTCGAAGGAATACGGATACTGGCGTACTCACCCATTCTTTTCCGACCGGGTGCGCTCAGCCCAATCCAGAGGCAAGCTCTTAAAGATTCAAGAACCCAAACCCGCCGACGATTTCCGAGCCGCGACGCAGCAGGTGCTCTTGGAGTACGCAAAGCGGCCCCGACTCGATGCAGAGCTTGCGGATCTCCTCCGTGACACGGCTCTGTCGGCGTGGCCACAGGGAGATACGGCGGATGAACTGCGCCTCGAAGCTCTCCACGAGATACGTGACGAAGAACGGGGAAAACCTCAGCTTTCCCAAGACTTCGGACTCCTGTCCGAAAAGTACCGAAGCCAACTTTCTCTGGTCAAGGATCTCACCCCGGGTAGCTCTCTGATCACGATTCTAGAATCAGAACTCGAAGACTTCGAGACCGAACGACAAGAGCTTCAACCGCAAGCCAGCAAAGTATTTGCCGATGGAATATTCGAGACCGAATTTCTGGAGACCTTCTTGAGTAACTATCCGGAATCGCCGGAAATTCAGGAAGTGGCCTTCAACCTCGCGGTCGCCTACAGCCGTCTCGGCCGCGAAAACGATTCCGTCTCGCTCTTTCTGCGCTCATGGGAGGGAGAGGGAAATAATGCGACAGCGGTGAAGGCAAGTCGGGGTCTGCGAGGGGTTGCTCCGTCAATCAATGACCTCAGTGCCTTACAACAACTCGCCGACCAAGATCGAGACCCCGAGCTCAAGCAGCTCGCCGCTTCTCGACTGACCATTTTGGCTTCCAGCTACAAAGATTTGGAGGTGGGCGCGTCCTATCTTCTCAACTATCCAGAGGCCCTCTATGTCGAGGCCGTGGGTACGCGGCTCAACGCCCTCGCCCAAGAACTTCTCGGCGAAGTCGTCCTCTATCAAACAGTGGGCGATCAGGTGAAGGCGATTGAGCGAATCCAACAGATTTTGAACCACGCCCCTTCCTCTCCGGCGGCAGCATCGCTGCGCGCCCGCATGGTGCTCGAGGGTTAGGTTAGGCCTGAAACGTATTCGATTCAGGTCGCAGCAGCCACTCGGAAAGCAGTTGAGCTGAGCTGTCTTTCCTCGACAGTATTGGATCGCTGAGGGGCCACTCGATGCCGATCTCCGGGTCGTTCCAGAGGATCCCGGATTCCCCCTCGGGGTTGTAGATTCCGGTACAAAGGTACTGAATCTCCGCCTCCTGCGAGAGCACACAAAACCCGCGAGCACAACCGGCCGGAGCCCAAAGCTGTCGGCGCTCCTCTGCTTCAAAAATTCTCCCGAACCACCGACCTTGGGTGGGAGAATCGTGGCGGAGGTCGACGGCCACCAGGAATGCCGTCCCCGACGCAACCCACATCAGCTTGCCCATCGGTGGTTGCCACTGAAAATGCAGTCCTCGAACCACATTTCGGGAAGACTTCGACTGATTCATTTGCACAAAATTCGTCGGTAGACCGTGACTGGCAAATTCATCTTGACGGAAGACCTCTAGAAAGAAGCCGCGTTCATCCGCAACGACCTCATGGCCAACGACCACGACTCCGGATATCTCAGTTGTTTCGATCGAAACATTCATCCAACAATCTCCAACTACCGTCTGCACACGGTCAAATTAGTTGTCGGTGTCCGAACCGTACTGAGTGTCGATCCAGTCACGATACGACCGATCCATCACGGTGCG
>JAZFTL010000492.1:0-2977 GCA_036446675.1 Thermoanaerobaculia bacterium | reverse complement strand
TCTTTGATCCGCTGATCGAGATTGTCCTCTCTCTGGGTCAGCCTGCGTTCGAACTTGTCGTGTTCTCCACGGCGTTTCCGTGAGGCTTTCTCAAACTCGCCTCTCGCCTGTAGCAGCTTCTCTTTAGCCGCTAAATCGGCCTCTCGCAGCCGAGCTTCGCTTTCGCGCTTGGCTTCGCCAAGAATTTTCTCCGCTTCAGTGCGAGCTTGCGAGACGGCACGCTGGGCAGCGTGTCGAACATAGATTAGGCCCGCCACCAGAGCAGCCGCTAGGACTGCTATCAAACCAATCTTGAGTAGATCCACCCGTCCACCTCCTTGGCGGAGGCACAGGTAAGGTCACTGCAGATTCGGAGCTGCTCTTGAGTCGGGGAAAATTGGTACCCCCCGCGAAGCCGTGTGGTGTCCTGGCTTAGAACCTATTCTCACCAGGTGGGTGTCCGCTCAACGAGCCATCAGCGTCCCCGTTCAAGCGGGGCTGGCACAAGCCGCGTCGGTAAAAGACTCCCAAAGTATCAATGTTGGTTCTAAATCGACTAGACCCATCACGCACCCCACAGGGGATACCCTGATTAACTCTCTCTGAACTCAATGCAAATGCGCCGGTCGACCGCTGAGCCTTCAAGTTTCTAAAACCCCCTCAAGACGATTGACTAACGTCACTACTTTCTCCTGAATCTCCTCGCGTTCCCTTTCCTGGTGCTTCCGACACTGATTCAACTCGTCAGCAATATTGAGTGCCGCCAGGATCGCTATTTTACCAGCATCGACGGTCGCCACGTTGTTCGAGATTTCACGCATTTTGTGGTCTACCATTCCAGCTAAATCCTGGAGATACTCAGATTCCTTATCTCCTCGAACATGGTATATCGAACCGAATATTTCGACTGCTTCCGCTGTCCCGGCTCGAGTCATCTCAACCATCTTCTCTCCAATCTCAAAGTTCAAACGCTCTCCAGGAGAGCGTTCAATAGATTGGACAAATAGACTATACCATAGCCATCCTGCGGCTCCCGGCCATTGACCGGATACCAACCTGGCTTTCAATCGTCTGTGGAACAGGTCTTCAGCTATGGTCGAGACGCTCTAGTCCATCGATGAGATTCTCTACTCGAGTTCGAATCAGGGCGTGGTTCTTGGTCCACTTTCGCCCGGCTCGGTTCGCTTCTTGACTCGATATGAGATCTTTTTCAAGTCGGCGGACCTCGGCCTCGAGCGATTTTACCGTCCGCCGTAAATTGATCAGGGCCTGCGCCGCGGCCTCCACTTTCTGTTCAATGTCTCGAAGCCACTCTGTCGTCATGCTCCGCCTCCATCCCAGATGAAACGGGAGCTCAGCTCCTGGGCGAGCGCTTCCACACTCTCGTTGACCTCCTCCTGGGTGAGCGATCTGTCTCGAGCTCGATAGTTGAGGATGATCGTCGTATTTACTGCCCCAGATGGCACTCCGGCGCCTACATATCGAGATTTCAGCCCGAATGACTCTAGATGGCTCGATGAAAACGACTCTACTGCACTCGACAGGGAACCCCAATCGATCGTGAGTGCGTGAGTCAGGGTGATGTCAGCTGCTACTCCGGGCTGTCGAGAGGGCGTTTTGATCCCCTGAACCGCGTCTCCTCGAAAAGCCGAACGTTTGACTTCGGCTGCAAAAATCGGAAATTTGAGATCACCTTCGAGCCGGCCGATATGTCCGACTAGGTCGCCCTCCACCGACTCGATACGCACCTCTGCTCCCGTACCATCGACGAAGCCGGGTAGATTCGCCGATCGAAAGAAAAAGCTCTCATCGTGTTCCCGGGCCAGCAGTTCTACGACCCCCTTTACATCGAATAGATCGAGCTCGCAGATCCGCTGCCATGAACTACCAAGAGTTCCCCCAGCTACCAGCGCGACCACCTCGAACTCCTCGGAGTCCTCAGCGTCACTGCTTGGAAAAAGGTGACCAATCTCAAACAACCGCACTCCCTGTGCGCCTCGATCCTGATTGTAGGCAGCAACTTTGGCGAGTCCCGGCAAGAGCGACCGGCGCATGACCGTGTAGTTCTCGGATAGTGGATTCGCTATCCTGCGTGGCTCTCGTTCCTTGTTCAGGCATTGAATGGCCGCATCTGAAGCCTCGTCGTGAAAGGAAAAATTGACCGCCTCGGCATAGCCACAAGAAGCCACCAGGCGTCGAATCCTTTCGCGGCAAGCGTAGCCGTCACTACTGCCCGGGTCTGGATTCCCAATTGCAGGGAGGGCGGAGGGAATGTTTTCGTACCCCTCGAGTCTCAAGATCTCTTCGAAGAGGTCCGCTTCGAAGACCGAATCCTTGATCGTCCCGGGATCTGGAGCTGCGGTGGGCTTGAAGTCGTAGTAGCGCCAGGAGGGCACGATTACTTCAAGGGAACCTTCAGTCGCTGCAGAGATTTCGAAGCCCAAGCCCTCTAAACGCTCTCGAGTCTTGTCTTGGCCCAGCTCGATCCCGCCAAACGCTGCCAGGCGTTCCAGTTGCAAAGTGCCCGAGAGGTTCCATTCCAGAGTCGTGTCATTCACATCCAGCGTACCGGAAAGCACCTCGCCTCCCGCAATCTCGACGATCAGTCCAGCGGCACGCTGCGCTGCCGCACTGCAAGCCAATGGATCCGCGCCACGCTCAAACCGATGACTCGCGTCCGTGCTGAGCCCAAGATCCTTGCTCCCCAAACGAACCGCCTTCGGATTGAAGTGGGCGCTTTCAATGAATACGTCAGTCGTCGCCGCCGAGACCTCGCTTGCAGCGCCGCCCATAATTCCCGCCAGAGCCAGTGGACCAACTGCATCGGCGATCACGAGATGAGAGGTGGTCAGATCTCGGTTTTCGCCATCGAGGGTCACGAGTTTCTCGCCGGGAAGCGCTTGCCTCACGATGATTCGACCGCCGGAGATGCGATTCAAGTCAAACGCGTGCAGCGGTTGCCCCGATTCCCAAAGCACGTAGTTCGTAACGTCAACGA
>JAZFTL010000491.1:0-3729 GCA_036446675.1 Thermoanaerobaculia bacterium | reverse complement strand
CCGCGGCCAGGGTGGAATGAGCGATGTCGAGAAGTTTCGCTCGATCGTCTCGAAGAACCCGAAAGTCGAGGTTCGGTTACTGAAGTGGTACTAACTTGAAAGTCTCAACCGCCGATGACGTCAGAGTGCAGGTAAGCTGGGTCACCGGCTCCCGATCGGGGAGCTGAGCTCGAGCCAGCCGGCTTACGAACTCGAACTCCCGCTCCTCACACCACGCGAGAAACTGCCTGGCGGCCCGCGACCAGCTCCGCAAGAGCGAACTACTGCTGACCACTTGTCAGTGTAAGTGACTCAATTCAAATGCGTTATTGTCGTCAGACTACGGTCACGAAGCGGCGCAAACAAGTCAGGCCGCGGTCCATACTTCTGCGCGGCCCCGCGCCTACAGTCCTCCTGCAATGGATCGCAGGAGGACCCAATGACAAGAACACACATCGCTTACCTGATACTCATCGTGCTGGAATGTGCCATTCTAGTGCTGGGCCGCCCGGCCATGGCAGCCCCCAAACGTGAAAAGCGCCCTGACCTCGCCTCAGTCCGCGGCGAAAGCCGATCACCTAGAATCGAGGGCGAGCTACCCACTCGCGTCGCCTTCCTGCTTCGCGCCTCCCAATCGGTCGCGGAAAGGAGCCTGAAGAGACACGCCAGCTGCCGGGGGCTCTTCATCGAGTTCGGCACAACCGCAGAGGAGATCTTACCGGTAATTCGCTATGCTCGGGCCAGCGGCGACAACGGCAGGCGACTCTGTGGCCGCGGCAATGTCTCAGCCTATGTCGGCCTCGGAACCGGGAAGACTTGGATCTGCCTGGAGAATTTCTCAGCCCTCAACCGCTACGAGGCTGCCATGGTTGTGCTCCACGAGGCCCTCCACCACGCCGGGCTGAGCGAATGGCCGGTTGACCCTGAAGCTCCAAAATCGAGCGATATCAACAACATGGTCCGGAGGGCGTGCCACCTCTGAGCCCTTCGGAATCTCGGCGTCCTCCGTGCTCACAACTCCCGGTAGTAGAATGGCTCAGACGTCCGCGCGCCGCTTGGGCACTAGAGGCCCGAAGGACGGCCTGGGTTGTTGCTCATGGGACCGATCCGACCACAGGGATACTGCTTCGACAACTTCGAGGTGGATCTCGGCAACGCCCGCCTCCTCAAGAGCGGCGAACCCGTTCCGGTCAGGCCCCAGGTATTTCGCCTACTGGTCTTTCTGATCGAGAATCGAGACCGACTGGTGGGCAAGGAGGAGCTCTTCGAGGGGGTCTGGGAGGAGCCGTTTGTCACCGACAACGCCCTGACCCGGGCCATCGCTCGGCTCCGTAGGGCCCTCGACGACGATCCCCGAGAGCCCCGCTACATCGAGACGGCTCACAGCCGCGGTTACAGATTCCTCGCAGACGTCAAACCCCTCTCCGGGCGACCCCCTGGTGTCAGCAGAACCAAAGCTCGATGGAGCGAGACCTGGCGATGGCTGAGCTTGCCATCGCCCTGGGAGCGATTCTCGTGACGGGCGTCGTTCTGTTGCGACCCGGTAGAGAGGGTACCGAGGCGCCGAGAAGTGAGGATGCAGCAGCGACGACCGCACGATCTGAGCGCCGGATGATCGCGGTGCTGCCCTTTGAAAACTTGGGCGCACCGGGAGATGCTTACTTCGCTGCCGGGATAACGGAGGAGATCACCAGTCGGCTCGCTGTAGTGAGCGGCCTCGGCGTCATCTCGCGCGACAGCACCAGGCAATACGCCGCAACCGAGAAGCCGACGCGACAGATCGGCGAGGAGTTGGGCGTCGAGTATCTACTGGGAGGCACTGTGCAATGGGCCCGCGGGGCAGCCGGTGCCGAGCGCCTACGAATTACTCCCCGACTGGTCCGGGTCTCCGACGATACTCAATTCTGGTCGAATTCCTATGACCGAGTGGTGGACGATATCTTCGCGATCCAGTCCGATATCGCCGACAGAGTGGTACAAGCCTTAGGCGTGAATCTTCTCCAGGCGGAGCGGCAAGCGATCATAGAGAAGCCGACCGACAACCTCGAGGCCTACCACGTATTCCTTCGGAGCAAGGAGATTGTGGTGCTGAGCTGTGAGGACCGGCAGGACCGCATCCGAGACCTCGAGCGGGCGGTCCAACTCGATCCTACTTTCAGTTTGGCTTGGGCAACTTTAAGTACTTGGCATTCAAGCTATTACACTCACTGTCGCGAACCCACCCCCGAGAGACGAGCCTTGGCGCGGCAAGATCTCGATCAGGCGATCCGTCTTGCTCCGACTTCTGTCGACACCTTGAATGCGGCGGCGATGTTTTCGATGCAGATAGACAAGAATTACGATGAGGCACTCGCCTGGATAGAGGCCGCCGGGGAGCGAGTCGATGGTAGCAGTAAGCTACTGACCCGAAAGGCCGCGATACTTCGCAGGCAGGGCCACTGGGTCGAGGCCCTCGACAGTTACAAGCGAGCCTTTGAGCTCGATCCCCGGTCTGTCAATCGGGTGTCAAATCTGGCTTCTACCTATATGTGGTTGCGACAATACCGGGGAGCACTGGATTACTTCGATCGAGCCATCGCCCTGGTTCCGGCACATCAATTCTCCTGGTATAGGAAAGCAGTGATTCCCTGGCTGTGGAAGGGTGACACCCAGGCCTCACGACTGGTTCTGGAGAGAGTCCCTGATTCGCTGGACGATGAGGGTCTTCTTCGCTGGGCCTGGTTCTGGCAGGAGTTCTATGAGGGGAAGTTCAGGGCGGCGCTGGAGAGGTTGGAGAACGTACCAGGCGACTGGGGCCGATCAGGTATAGAAGAATGGCCGAAGGCCCTGATGGCGGCACACGCCTATCAGTACCTCGGTGATGCTGAGAATGCGAGGCTATCCTACGACTTGGCACGTCAGATCCTCGAGAGAGAGGTAGAGAGAGCGCCACAGGAGGCCAAATATCACCGTGCGTTGGCGATAGCGTACGCGGGATTAGGGCGCAAAGCGGAGGCCCTAGCCGCGGCACAGGCGGCCGTCGAGATCTGGCCGATCGGTCGGGAACCCTTCTTCGGAGTCGCAAATCTCAACAACCTGGGCTTGGTCTATACCATGGTGGGGGAGTTGGATCTTGCTCTCGATACAATGGAGACTGTCCTCTCCATGCCCGACCTGATATCGGTTCCCCTCCTCGAGCTCGATCCCCGCTGGGCACCGCTGCGCAGCCACCCGCGTTTTGAAGATCTGAAAGCAAAGTACGGAAAGGTCGCCGATGTACTCTGACTGGCAATCACGACTCAAGGAGGTCTTCGAGGCAGCAAGTGGCCGGTCTACTGAGGATCGCGCTGGTTACCTCGACGAGGCTTGCATCGATGACGAGGATCTGCGTCGCGATGTGGAGTCGTTGCTGTTGGAGTGGGATCGTTTGGTGGGGGAGGCGGGAGGCGCCGCCAATGCAGTTCTGGAGTTCAAGCCGAAGATCGCCTACCCGTACCACTACCGCGGCCAGGGTGGAATGAGCGATGTCGAGAAGTTTCGCTCGATCGTCTCGAAGAACCCGCAGGTCGAGGTTCGGTTACTGAAGTGGTATTAGGAATCTGCGCAGTCAAGGCGCGTTCTGCCACGAAGGCTTGTGGCCTTCGCGAAGAACCGATTAGGCGCCAATGACGTCGGAGTGCAGGTAACGGAGAATGTTTCGAACGGAGATGACCCCAAGCAGCTTTCCATCCAATACGACAGGCATGTGGCGAAATCCGTAGGCAACCATAC
>JAZFTL010000490.1:0-2913 GCA_036446675.1 Thermoanaerobaculia bacterium | reverse complement strand
GCTCGAGCGGCCCCTCAGGGCCACTCGGCCGGGAGCACCAACCATGGCCAATTTACTGACGTAGGACGTGGTACAAACGATGGGGGCGAGTCACCGACGGGGTCCGAGTCATGGAGCGGATGACTTGGCAGCCACGGGACGACGGCAGCGTCCATCAGGTCTTCGAGCACTCCGAGGACCGGGGTGAGAGTTGGTACACACTATTCGAGCTTACCTATACACCTCGCAAGAAATGAAAGAGAGCAGTTCGTGACACTCAGCTTCCCTAGAAGACGTCTAATCTGCTTACTGATGGTTCTGATCGCCGGCTGCTCTGACGGGCGAGACTCCACGGTCCTGGTTAGAGAGCCGCAAGCCAACCGCCGAGAGCTCTTACAATCACTCCACACGGCCCGGGACTACTTTGCACTCCGTGAGATCCTAGACGAGTACATCCCAGATTCGTCCGAAACGCTCTTCTTTCAAGCAGCGGTCTATCAAGCGTTCAACAAACCGAACCAATCCAATTACGCTATTGATCGGGCGCTGGTCGGTCTCGACGAGTTCGATCCACTCCTAGCTCGGCTCCTCGAGCTTCGTCTCGCCAACTTCGTCCACTTGCATGATTACCCCAGCGTGCTTGAGGTCGCCGAACGTCTGGTTGAGCTTCCCGCAGGTACGTCCGCCTCAATCGATCTGAAATCGGTTCGAGACATTTCTCTCATCTCAAAACATCTGGCAGGCTTTGCACCGCAAGAAGCCCTAGTTCACGATTCGTCCTTGATCGAGCTGCAGCAAAGTCATATTCCGCTCCAGATTGAGGGACACCACCGGAGCTATGCGTTCGATACGGGCGCAAACTACTCGGTGCTGATGCGCTCGGAGGCCGAAGCGCTCGGCCTGAGTGTTATCAACGTTGGGCTCAGCGTCGACACTTCAACGGACTTGACCGTCACAGCGGACTTGGCTATTGCTGGTCGACTCTCGATCGGGAGCATCGACTATCGAAACGTCGCCTTTCTGGTGTTCCCTGACGAAGCGTTGACGTTTCCGGGTGGCTTTCAGATCCACGGCCTCATCGGCTTCCCCGTCATCGAGGCGATGGGAGAGGTCCGGTTTCACCGTTCTGGGCTCTTGGAGGTGCCGCTCGAGAGTGCTACTGACGCCCGTAACACTCTCGCACTTGTCGGGCTCGATCCGGTGATCCTCGTCGGTTACAAAGACAGCGAGTTCATCTGCCGATTAGACACCGGCGCCAATTCCACTACTTTCTATGAGCCATTCTTCAGGCGTTTCCAGTCGATGATCGTACGCGAGGGTACGCCGAGTGTTGCTAGAACAGGCGGAGTGGGGGGTGTTCGTGAGTTCTCCGCCTACCGGCTGTCCGATGTGGAGCTGGAACTCGGTGGCCGCGTCGCGTCTCTTGAGAATGTTGATGTCTACCCCACGTCAATCGTAGAGAGAGAAGAAGAGAATTATCTCTACTGCAACGTGGGTAGGGACATCTTGTCGCAATTCGACGAGTACCGAATCAACTTTCGCACTATGTCGTTCTCCCTTAGATGACGGACCGTCGTCTTTAGAGTGGAGCTGACGTGCTCCCCAGTTTGGTACCACGGACAATTGGAATGTTCCACTTTCGTCAGTCTTTCGAAACCGCTCCTGGGATGGGCGGGGGAAACGACGGAGCGGAGGCCGACGTAGTCGGCTGGAGCCCCGCCCTCTCGGCATACTCTCTGGGAGGCACATCACCGAGCGAGCAGTGCGGGCGCACGTGGTTATAGTCGAGCCGCCAGGCCTCGATGCGCCTCCGCGCGTAGTCGAGGCTTAGAAACCAATGCAGATTGAGGCACTCGTCGCGAAATCGGCCGTTGAAGCTCTCGGCGAAGCAGTTCTCGATCGGCTTGCCAGGCCGAATGAAGCACAGCTCGATGCCGTGCAGGTAGGCCCATTGATCGAGTGCCTTGCTCGTGCACTCGGGGCCATTGTCGAGGACCAGGCGGTTCGGGTAAGCACCGCGCTTCTGAGCCACTCGGTCGAGCACTCGCGCCGTACGCTCGCCAGACAGCGAAGTGTCGAACTCGATCGCCGGGCATTCCCGAGTGGCATCATCGACCACGTTCAGCATGCGAGAGACGCGGCCCGAGGCCAGGGTGTCGCGCATGAAATCCATCGACCAGTGGAGAGCTGCCATGCGTCGTGACCGATCCTCTTCTCGCCTCAGACGACTCCACCTGCCCGCCCTCCTCCGATGTACCCTTGTCCTGTGGGCCATCTCCGGGGCGGCCGGGTGGGCGGCGACGTTTCCCGCTGGCAGTCCCCGGGCCACCCTCACCCAGATGGTGGGGTTCGATGAGATCGAAATCACCTACTCGCGGCCTCGAGTACGTGGGCGGACGATCTGGGGTGCACTCGTGCCCTACGGTGAGATCTGGCGGACCGGCGCCAACTACCCCACGAAGATCACCTTTCCGTCCGAGGTGCAGATCGAAGGTCGGCCCCTCGCCGAAGGCTCCTACGCCCTCTACACCATCCCGGGCGAGGGCGCCTGGACGATTATCTTCAGCCGCAACACCGAGCTCTGGGGCGCCTTCGGCTACAACCTGGAGGACGACGCCCTGCGCGTCTCGGTGGAGCCGCGGCCGGCGGAGCACGCCGAGTCTTTCACCATCGAATTCGCCGACGTCACCGGCCATTCAGCAATTCTGACTCTCCTTTGGGAGCGCCTTGCGGTGCCAATCCGGATCGAGGTCGACACCGCTGAGCGGGTGGCCGGCAACATCGAGCTAGTGCTCCAGGAAGAAGGGGAGGACACCACTTGGGGCTTCTACTGGCGTGCCGCCCAGTACCTGCTCGAGCACGACGCAGACCTCGAGCGGGCGCTGGACTTCATCCAGCGATCTTTGAAGATGGAGCGCAACTGGATGAACGTCT
>JAZFTL010000489.1:0-5732 GCA_036446675.1 Thermoanaerobaculia bacterium | reverse complement strand
GTGGTAGTCGCCCAGATCGTCGACCTTCAGTTCAACTGGGCAGTCGAGCAGGCGACCACCACTCAAGATCAACGGACACAGTTTTTCGGCAACTTCTACAGCATCATGAGTATCTCGGCATTCGCCTTTCAATTGGTGTTTACCTCGCGCATTCACCGGGTACTCGGGGTCGGCTTTGCGATGCGTGTTCTCCCTGTGACGATGGGGATTGGAACGGTGGCCCTGTTCGTCGCAGCAGGATTCAAAGAGGCGGTCTTGAAGTCGGCGTCACTCATTCTCAAAGTCGGTGAGAACGGCCTGCGATACTCCTTGGACCAGGCCACGCGTGAGCTGCTTTTTCTGCCGATCCCGTCCAATTCTCGTCTCAAGGCGAAGGCATTTATCGATGTCCTGGTGCAGCGCGGAGCCAAAGGTCTCGCCGCGCTACTCCTACTACCCGTGACCTTCGGACTCATTACAGTGGTGCAGGCCGGCTGGATCTCTCTAGCCCTCATAGCGGTCTGGCTGGGGGTCACGACTTGGGCGTTTCGGGAGTACGTCCAGTCATTTCGGCAGGGGCTCAAGCAAGGCAGTATGGATGCCGGAGACAGCATCAATCTATCCGACATCAAAACGTTGGAGCTTCTCGTCCGCTCGCTCGGCAGCTCAGATGAAAAACAGGTCCTCCACAGCCTGGACTTGCTCGTAGCTCATGGTAAGGAGAGTTTGGTCCCCCCACTGCTGCTTTACCACGATAGTGCTCGGGTTCGGCTGCAGACACTGAGTACTCTCGAGCGGGCCGGGCGCAGCGACTCCACCGAACTTATCGAGCGGCGCCTCGGAGATGAGGATGCCGAAGTGCGGGCCGAGGCCGCCAGAGTTCTAGCCAGCTTGCATGGTCGAGATATCTGCGAGCTCATGCTGCCGCGGCTGCACTTGGGAGACTCAGGGGTGCGCGCCGGGGCTGTCGCTTGTATTGCGAATCATGGCGATGCCGCGATGCAGGCAGAGGCTGCCGAAGAGCTGCGAAATCTCCTCTCAGACGCCTCATCTTCGACCCGGCAAGACGCCGTGAAAGCACTGGGAGCAATCCGCGATCCAATGTTCCAAGAGCACCTCATCAAGCTGCTTTACGATCCCGATTCAGAAGTCGTTCGGGAAGCAGTGCAGGCGGTGCGCCGGCGCGTCGCTCGCGGCGGCTACAATCCCCTCTACGTGCCAACGTTGAGTGCTCTGCTGCAGCACCGCCGGGTGAAGCACGATGTTCGTGAAGCGTTGATCGCCTTCGGAGAAGATGTTCTGCCGACCCTGACGCACTACCTGAACGACGAGGAAGAGACCAAGTGGGTACGCCGAGCTTTGCCCAAGACCATCGCGGCAATCGGCAGCCCCGCAGCGGTGCATGCCCTAACGGAGTGTCTGCTCGATGATTCCGACAGCTTTCTGCGCTGCAAGGTGCTCGAAGCGATCTCGAATCTGCCCCGAGACCTGCTTGAACCTTCGCTCTTTCCGATACTCGAGGAGGCAATTCGAGTCGAAGCAGTCGGCTACCTGGAATGTCTCGTCGACTTGCACGCCCTCGGATTCGAGCAGCGAGCTCGAACCTCTGGGCCGCGCATCATTTGGCGCCAGGACGCCCAGCCACCTCACCTTCTAGAACGGCTCCTCGTCGAGAGTTCGGAGGATCACGTCAGCAACATGTTCTCGCTTCTCGCCGCAATCTATCCCGCCAAGGACGTGCGCGCCGCTCACACCAGCATACTCAGTGACCAGCCGAAGGTGCGCAGCCACGCTCTCGAATACCTCGACAACACCCTAGGTGGAGCTCTGCGCTCCACGGTCTTTGCGGCGATTGGCGATCAACCCTTGGAAAAGAAACTCGAGACCGCAGCACGCACCTTCGGAATCGTGCTCTCAGACCAGATCAGTACTCTCGAGAAGTGGCTCAACGTAGATCCGACTTCCCACAGCGATGCCTCCAACATGGTCATCGCCGCGATCTATTCGATCTATTCAGAGCAGATCACGCAGTTATATTCGAAGGTCGACGGGCTTCGCAAGACCGCAAGTGCCGGGGTCATCGCAGAGACCGCCGCCTGGGTCGGGGACAGGGTCGGGTCAAAGACCTGACGCGGGCCGGAGCGACCTTTGGTTAGAATATTGCATGTTTATCGGCCTGAAGTACCTGGAGAGTGATCAATGTCGAAATTAGCCCAGATCGAACGGATCGTCTTCCTGCAAACGGTGGACCTCTTCTCCTATTGCCGAGCGCAAGAGGTTCTGCGTATCGCTTCGATCACTCGCGAGGAGCACTTCGACAGAGGCGATACGATTTATGAGATAAACCAGCCCGCCAATGAGCTTTTCTGCGTAGTGCAAGGCACTGTTGCGCTGCGTGACGACAACGGCGAGGGAGCAGTAGTGGGCCCGCTACATACGTTTGGGGTCACCGAAATCCTCAGCGGCAGGCTGCGATCCGCAACCGCGACAGCCACCGCCGAAACTCTGGTTCTCGCCCTTGATCAAGAAGATTTCTTCGACCTCCTAGCGAATAACATAGACATCGTAAAGGCACTCTTTCGGCACCTATTCCAAGAGAGTGCCTCTGCAACGAAGCAGGACCGCATCTGATGACTGTGAGTAGATCCTGCCTCTTGCTGACCACCGCATTGGTCGCGACGATCGGTCTGAGTCCGGTCGAGGCGAAAGGCCGAGGCCAACGCATCGTCGCGGTCGCCGATATTCACGGCTCCTTCTCAGGATTGGTCGGAATCCTCGAGGCAGCCGGACTCATCGACCAGAACCTGGATTGGTCGGGCGGAGACTCCATCTTGGCGCAGACCGGTGATTTCCTCGACCGCGGACCGGAGGTGAGGAAGGTCATGGATCTGCTCATGAAGCTCGAAGCCCAAGCCCCCATGCAGGGAGGTGAGGTGCAGGTCGCCCTCGGCAACCATGAAGTCGCTAATCTGCTGACTCAATTCCAGCTTAATTGGGTAACTCCGGAGATCTGCGCCACCTTTTCGGATGAGTCGTCGGCAGCTGCCAGAGAGGCCGCATTCGAGAGCTGGTGGTCTTGGCGTAAGCGCTTTCCCAGGCTCGCGCCGAAAACTCGGGAGCACTGGATGGAGACTTTTCCGTTGGGGTTTCTCGAATACCAGGAGGCACTCGGACCCGACGGCAAGTACGGCAAATGGCTACGCGGATTGCCGGTCGTGTTGCGGATTCAAGACACAATTTTCATGCATGCGGGAATCAGCAAGGACTACTCCCATCTCAGTGTCAAGGAGATCAACAAGAGGGTCAGAAGAGAGCTGCGGACCTTTGATGCACTGAAAGAGCGACTCGTGAAAGCGGAATTGATCTTTCCCTTTTTCAGCATCTACCAAATATCTGAAGCGATCGGGCTGCGGGCGCAGCAGCTGAATGCGGATCCGCAAGCGGGAAGCGCCGAGGAGCGTACGCTCTTGTACAACTCGTGGAAAGAACTCCAAGGCATGCGGTGGCTGAGTTCAGAGGATGGTCCGCTCTGGTACCGCGGTTACTCGAGACTTTCGGATTCCAAGCTCAAGAGACTGTTCTTCGATCTGAAAAAAAAATACCAAGTTGAACGGTTCGTGGTGGGACACACACCGGTCAGGCCGCCAACGATACAGTCTCGGTTGGGGGGCCGCTTCTTTCTCATCGACACCGGCATGCTGAGGAGCCACTACCATGGACGGGCCTCGGCCCTCCAAATTCAAGATGGCGCAGTCTCTGAAATCTACCCCATCAAAAAAGATCCGTCACCTACCAACGCCGAGAGCTCGAGTACTCCAACCAGGTTGAGGCGGGTACCTGGATTGGATATTCGGCTGGCTTCTTGAAGCTCCCCTGATGCGGCTCCAGATGCAGATTCGATATAACGAGAACGACGACTTTCCGGTGCCCGAGAGCAGTCCGCAGCCGATCAATACGGCGCGGCCCGGGTAGCCGACTGGTATCGCACCACTCCCGAGAATGTCTCGACCCTCACTGCCGTCGAGTCGCAATCTCCAGATACTGGAACACACTCGGGGCTCATCGAAGCTCCGCCGACCAATCGGGCAGGACGATCTAGAGCCGGTCCGACGCCCTATGGTTCATATAACAGCGCAATCAAGACGTTTTATTCGACCATCGGTGTCCGATACTTACGACATATTCGCACCGAACTTCCGCATCACCCCTGGGACTGAGCCCCCGAACCGTCACGGCGCTGTGCCGATCATGGGTCAAGGAAGGATTCCTGACATTCCATAATCCCTCGCGGAAAAACCGATCCTACCGACTTGCTCAGGCATTCGAGGATCAACTGTGAGGCTCAATCGACCCGAGGTCGACCTCGACCAGACTCTTTACGACAACGTTACGACAGGCCGTAACGAGCCTCAGCGATGAATCAAGATCGACAGATCGTCGGAGCACTGGTTCGCAGTAACAATGTCCGGTAGGCCATTTCGAGTCAGGTCCTCGACTGCCAGCCCAAACGGGCAAGTGCCGGTTGCAAAGCCCATAAACGGCTGAAAAGTACCGTCACCATTGCCGAGCAGTATCGAGATCTGACTGGTGAACGCGCTCCCCGCAACCAGGTCTTCGAAACCATCGCCGTTAACATCTCTGGCCACGAGAATCCAAGGAGATAGAGCAGTCGGATAACGCTGTTGGGGTTGGAACGTTCCATTCCCGTTTCCCAGCAGAATAGAGATATCACTAGAAGACCCAAAACTGTTTGCAGTCGCCACATCGAGATTCCCATCGAGGTCGAAGTCGGCAAGAACGGTGGTCGCCGGCCCACCTCCTACCGCAAATCGTTGCTCAGGGCCGAATGTCCCATCTCCGTTGCCCAATAGAACTGAAATATCCGATGCGAAGTTATTGGCGACGACGAGGTCCGGAACCGACCCGTTGTTGAGCAGGCCCACGGCCACGTGGTTTGGACCGTTGCCTACACCAAAGCGCTGGTCTGGAAGAAACGTGCCGTCACCATTACCTAAGAGCACCGAGACTTGGTCAGCGCAAAGGTTGGCGGTTACAAGGTCGGAATTGCCGTCCAAGTTGAAGTCCGCCACAGTGACAGATTCAGGGCACGCTCCAACGGTAGCTCGCACTTCAGCTTGCAGTGTGCCGTCCCCATTTCCTAAGAACACGGAGACGTCGTTTCCGAGCTCGTTTGCCGCAACAACGTCGGGAGCCCCGTCGTTATCGAGATCAGCGGAGGTGACAAACACTGGCTGGTTCCCTGCTGAGTACCTCTGTCCCGGCAAGAAACCTCCACCTCCCGCACTCAGTAGGACCGCCACATCATCCGTACTGGAGTTCGCGGTTACTAGGTCTAGGTTACCGTCTAGATCAAGGTCTAGCGCAGCAACTGACTTCGGTCCGCCATTGACGGGCACCCTCAAGTCGGATTCGATCAGGCCGCCCCCTAAACCAAGCAAGAGCTGCACATCATCTGAAAAGACGTTCGCCGTGACGAGATCCGATACCCCGTCGAGGTCAAAGTCTGCGACTTGAATGTCCGTGGGACCGTTTGAGGCCGTGTAGGTCTCAGGATTGTCAAAGACAGCGCCTCCAAGTCCGAGATAAACCGAGACCGTGTTGGAACTCTCGTTGGCCGTAACCACGTCTTGAATGCCATCTGCATTCATGTCGCCGATCATGACACTATCCGGCTCAGGGCCGCCACGGCCACCCGCGAATACGAAGCTTCCGTCTCCGGCGCCCAAGTGAAT
>JAZFTL010000488.1:0-5667 GCA_036446675.1 Thermoanaerobaculia bacterium | reverse complement strand
AGGGTTTCATTTTCTGGAGCGGAAGGAGATTCTCACGTTTGAGGAAATATCCCGAACCGCGCGTGTCTTTGCAGGTCTAGGTCTTCATAAGATACGACTTACTGGCGGCGAACCGCTTCTGCGCAGAGATATTGCCCGACTGATCGGAATGCTCGGAGAAATTCCCGAATTGGATATGGCGCTGACCACCAACGGTGTTCTTCTGCCTGAACTGGCCCCCGAGCTGAAAGCCGCCGGCCTGGGCCGAGTTACGGTGAGTCTCGATGCCTTGGACCCTGAGATCTTTCGGCAGATGGGCGACACTGAGATAGGTCCAGAGTCCGTGTTGCGAGGAATTGAGGCGGCGAGCGCCGCCGGTCTCCGACCGCTGAAGATCAACGCCGTCATCAAGCGGGGAATGAATGAGTCGGAAATTCTGCCTCTGGCGAAGTTCTTCAAGGGAAGCGGCCATATACTCAGGTTTATCGAGTACATGGACGTTGGCGCGACCAACGGCTGGCGTATGGAAGAGGTTGTTACGGCGCAAGAGATCATGGCTGAGATTCACTCGGAGCTGCCTATCGAGAGAGTCCCTCCGACCTACATGGGTGAAGTTGCCGAGCGCTGGCGATACCTGGATGGCGATGGAGAGATCGGCATTGTAGCTTCAGTGACCCGACCGTTCTGCGGCAACTGTACGCGAGCGCGACTCTCCGCTGAAGGAAAGTTGTATACCTGCCTTTTTGCCACTGATGGGCACGACCTCAGGCAGCAATTAAGAGGCGGGTCCGGTGACGAGAGCCTCGCCCGATTCATCACTGGGATCTGGCGGGGACGCTCCGACCGGTACTCAGAGTTGCGCCGCGCGGCTACAGCGAGCTCTGAGGATGCCGCGCTCGCTGAGACCGGCACACGTATTGAAATGTCGTATATCGGCGGCTAAGAAAAGGAGGACAGGGCCTATGCGCGAGTATCTCAACGATCTTGAAAGATGGGGTGCGGCTGGAAAGCGCGTGGCAATGGCAACGGTCGTCAAGGCGTGGGGGTCGGCGCCTCGACCCCTGGGCTCCAAAATGCTCATCTCTTCAACGGGAGACATTGTGGGCTCAGTCAGCGGCGGCTGTGTCGAAGGGGCGGTCTTTGAAGAAGCCCAACAAGTACTGGCGAGCGGCAAACCAAAGCTTGTTTCATTCGGAGTTTCCGACGACCAGGCCTGGGCGGTTGGATTGAGCTGTGGCGGAGAGATCGAAGTCTTCATAGAGCAGCTAGGGGAGTGAGAAAGTGAACAGAACGATCTTGAGCCGGCTGAAGGATTGTCAGGTTCGAGAGGAGTTGGTGGCGCTGGCGACAGTCGTTGCCGGAATCGGTGTCGGCAAGCAAGTGTTGGTTTGGCCTGGGGGTCAAACCCTCGGCGACCTCGGAGCACCCCGCCTTAATCAGCGCGCAGCTTTATACGCGGAGCAGATTATCCCGGGCTTCGCGTCGTCGCGAAAGCACTTCCAACACGAGGGAGAGACTGTAGACGTGTTCTTTCAGGTCTACCCCCCTTCTCCATGTTTGGTACTTGTTGGGGCTGTTCATGTTGCAATACATCTCGTTGAGTTCGGTAACCGGCTCGGTTTCAGGACGGTGGTGATCGACCCGCGTTCGGTATTTGCCACGAAAGAGAGATTCTCCCATGCCGACCTGCTGCTTACCGAGTGGCCCGAGGCTGCCTTAGAGAAGGTCGGAATCAATGAAGCCACCTACTTGGCGGTTCTCAGTCATGATTTCAGGATCGATATTCCAGCGCTCCGCAGCGTCTTGCGGAGTCGGGCCAGATACATTGGAGACTTAGGATCCCGAAAGACTCACGAAACACGCGTGGAAGTGCTCAAAGAGGAAGGATTTTCTGAACAAGAGCTGGCCCGGATTCATGCTCCGATAGGTCTCGACTTGGGCGGAAGACGCTCCGAAGAGATCGCGCTCTCGATTATCTCCCAGATCGTGGCGGTGGCCCACAGTAGAGAGCTCTGAAGAGCACGGTGGAACTCCTCGGCCACTGACCGGTAGCCGCGGAATGATCAGAGCATAGCCATGGCGAACATCGACAACGGAGACCTGCGGGTCGAAGATTTGCGGACTGAGGCGCATCTCTGGTGCGTCGATACGGCCGCACTCGCGTCTCGAGATTTCTCCGGTGAACTCGCCGAGTGTATGTCTGACGGAGAGCGACGAAGGTATGCAGCTTTCACCGAGAGCAAATCGCGACTGCAGTACCTTGTTTCGAGAGTGCTGAGACGTCGAGCGCTCTCCGCTTACTGGCCTCTCGCCACGGGTGATTGGCGATTCGAGCGAAGCCTCCACGGTCGACCCCGGTTGGCACCCTCTCTTCAGCAGATTCCCCTTAGGTTCAGTCTTTCTCACACCGAGGGCTTGGTGGTGTGTCTGATAACCGGAGATTTCAATGGAGGCGTCGATGTCGAGAGGACGGCCCGTATTGTGGACTCCGAACGCCTTGCGAGGCGGTGGTTCTCCTCGAGAGAGGCTCAAGAGATATCGGTTCTGAAGGGGAAGGCCCGCCAATCTCGCTTCATAGATCACTGGACTCTCAAGGAAGCCTATATGAAAGCACGGGGACTGAGTTCGGTCTCACTCTACCGTGAGGCAAGCTTCGAGTTGGCTCTGGGGACCATTCGGGCAACCCTGGCTGATCAGGCTGAAGGTAGCACCGGGAAGTGGTCCTTTGCTCTCTTTGATCTTTTGCTGAAGTATCGGGCGGCCGTGTGCATCCACAACGACGCCCAGATAGATCTTGGCTTGGAGTTGATTCAACATGATTTAACCAACGGTGTTTCTGTTAGGATCGATAAGAGTTCAAACACCCGCCCTAAGTTCGGATCTACGGTCGTAGGATCCTAGCTGCACGGCTGACGTAACGGCCCTTTGGAGCCTTAGATATCGAGCTATGAAGCCCAGTTCTTTCGAGTATCTCTGTCCTGAAACGCTCGAGGAAGCTCTGGCTGCTGTAGCTGAGCACGGCTACGATGCGAAGCTCTTGGCGGGCGGGCAAAGCCTGATTCCTTTGATGAACTTTCGCCTTGCGAAGCCCGGAGTCCTCATCGACTTGAATCGAATCGGGGAATTGCAATTTCTTCGTCCCGGCGAAGGTGGAGGAGTCGCAATAGGCGCGATGACTCGGCAACGAGTTCTTGAGCGAGATCTGTTGCTCGCCAAAACTGTGCCCTTGATCCACGAGGCTATGCCGTATATCGCGCATCCTCAAATTCGTAATCGCGGCACCCTCGGAGGCAGCCTAGCGCACGCAGATCCGGCCAGTGAACTGCCGGCGCTGGCCGTGGCTACTGACGCCAGGTTTAAGCTGCAAAGTATTGACGGGGAGCGGTGGGTCGACGCCAAGGACTTCTATGTCGGGCTCTTGACCACCGCGCTGGGGGTCGACGAGATCTTGGCCGAGATTGATGTGCCTCCGATGCCGGAAGGAACCGGTTGGGCCTTTATGGAGATCGCCCGGCGTCATGGAGACTACGCTCAAGTTGGGGTCGCGGCACTGATATCGATTGATGAGAACGGTTCTTGCTCTGGCGCCCGCCTGGTCTATCTCAGTGTCGGCGATGGACCCATAGACGCCCAACAGGCAGCAGCGCTGCTGAAAGACAACGGCCTTTCCGAAGAATCCATCGCAGCGGCCGCAGACCTTGCTGCCACTCAGGAGACCGAGCCGACGGGAGATATCCATGCTTCCGCAGCCTACAAGCGACATCTAACCAAAGTTCTCACGGTGCGAGCCATTGAGCGGGCAGTGGCACGAGCTGAGAATCATGGGGTGATATCGAGATGAAACAAGTACTGCACCTCCAGCTCGAGGTGAACGGCAAAGAGTATTCATCCGAAGTCGAATCGCGGCTGTTGCTGTCGGATTTCCTGCGACATGAATTGCGGCTCACCGGCACTCACGTTGGCTGCGAACACGGGGTGTGTGGTGCCTGCACTGTGATGGTGGATGGGGAAGCGGTGAGGTCCTGCTTGATGTTGGCGATTCAGGCGAATCATCGCTCGATAACTACCGTCGAAGGTCTCGCCGCCAGTCGAGACGAATTGCACCCACTTCAAGAGGCCTTCAGAGAGACCCATGCTCTCCAGTGCGGGTTTTGTACCGGCGGGATACTCTTGAGCCTGATTCCATTTCTGCAAGAGAACCCCGATCCGACGGAGCAGGAGACACGCATTGCTCTTTCCGGGAATATCTGCCGATGCACCGGTTATCAGCACATTGTCGACGCCGTTAAGGTGGCGGCCAAGAGCGGACTATTACGCTAACTGCCGTGAACAGTCCCACAGAGAGCCTGACGACGCTGTCCTCAGCTTTGAGAGAGGGTGATCTCAGTCTCACCAAACTTCTTGGTGACTTGGAAGATCGCTTCCAGCGCCGAGAGGGGGAGGTTCGAGCCTTCGTGCCGGAGCCAGCTAGGTTCGACCGTCTGCGACAAGACGCGGCGCGGCTAACGGCCCGATTCGCCGAAGGATCGAGGCCGGCGCTGTTTGGAGTGCCCGTCGGATTCAAAGACATTATTCATCTTGATGGATTTGCTACTCGTGGCGGGAGTCGACTTCCGCCGGAGGAGCTGCAAGGTGAGGAGGGCCCTCTGGCCGGCGCGTTGCGCGAGGCCGGCTGTCTGGTTCTGGGGAAAACCGAATCGACCGAATTCGCCTATTTCGCTCCAGGCCCAACCCGGAACCCCCTGCGCCTCGATCATACCCCCGGTGGATCGAGCAGTGGATCAGCGGCGGCTGTGGCGGCCGGACTGTCGCCGCTGACTTTGGGTACCCAGACGATCGGTTCGATTAGTCGTCCCGCCTCATATTGCGGGGTTGTGGGCTACAAACCAAGCTACGATAGGACTTCGAGGGAGGGCGTTATTCCGCTCGCTCCATCGCTGGATCATGTCGGCTTCTTTACTTCGGACGTCGCCGGCGCGAAATTGGTGGCGCGCTTGACCTGTGCTGATTGGGCAGATCGACCTGGGTTGGGCAGGCCTATTCTGGGCGTGCCTGTCGGACCCTATCTGGAACGAGCCTCGTCTCGAGCCCGCGGGGAGTTCGAAACGCGGTGTAAGAAATTGCGCGCGGCTGGATACGCCGTGCGGGAGATTCCAGCATTCTCAGATATCGACGCGATCGAGACCAGGCACCATCTCCTGGTGGCGCGTGAGGCTGCTGCGGTACATACGAAATGGTACGCAGCACACGCGGATCTTTATCACCCGAAGACACGGGAGCTCATCCAAGAAGGGCAGGCCACGTCGAATGACGCGGCGCTTCGCGCCGTCAACGGTCGAGTCAGACTGCGCCATGAGCTAGTGGCGCTCATGGATGCCGAGGGCATCGATCTTTGGCTGAGTCCCGGTGCTCCGGATGGTGCCCCACAAGGCCTCGAGAGTACTGGGGATCCGGTGATGAATCTTCCTTGGACGCACTGTGGATTTCCCACTGTGACTCTGCCCGGCATCCGGACGGAAGCCGTAATGCCGATCGGTCTCCAAGTCTCCGCTCGCTGGTTTGAGGACGAATCCTTGCTGCACTGGGCTGAGGAAATTGAACAGGTGATCTTGGCGTGAGTGCAATCAAAAACCAAATCAGATCAGGTGTCTACGCCGACTCGATCGTGTTGATGCGCTTGCAGGCGGG
>JAZFTL010000487.1:0-2276 GCA_036446675.1 Thermoanaerobaculia bacterium | reverse complement strand
ATCGCCGGCGGCCCGAAGGCTGGATACGTGCTCCGTAAGGCGGCGATTACCTATGGAATCGATCAAGATCGAGATTCCGAATTCGATGGGTGCTTAGCGGGGCTCGTCGATCAGGGTGTTTTGGCGTCGAACGAAGCGTCGACTCTCTATTTTCTTACCGCTAAAGGTGTCGACGTGCTGACCGAGATGGATCAATAGGCAGCCTCTCTGTATCGATGTCTGAAGAATCTTCACGAGTTGACGGCGTGATGTCCACGGGCCGTGACAGTGTTGCGGTAGCGTACGGTATCGACGATTGTCCGCCCCTCGCTGAAGCCATTCCGCTCGGTTTGCAGCATCTGGTGGTCATGCTGCTCGGCAATATCACGCCGCCGCTCTTGATAGCCGGCGGATTGGGGCTGGCGACGGGGCAGACGGCTCTTCTTCTCCAAGCTGCTCTGGTGATGGCTGGATTGGCGACGATTGTTCAGTCGTACCCTGTCGGCCCGGTGGGTGGCCGCATTCCGGTAGTCATGGGAACCAGCATCGCCTTCGTTGGTGGAGCCATAGGCATTGGGAATCGGTACGGGTTGGAAGCCGTGATGGCGGCCTGCCTGGTGGGGTGCGTTGTCGAGATAGTGCTTGGGTTTTCGATCGTCAGGCTGCGTTGGGTCTTTCCACCCCTGGTCAACGCTATCGTGGTGATGTTGATTGGGTTGACCCTGATTCCCGTCGGGATGGACTACGCGGCTGGAGGAGTTCGGGCCGGCGACTATGGGAGCTGGAGAAATTTGGCGATTGCGGCAGTGGTCTTCCTCGTGACTCTAGTCCTAAATCAATGGGGCCGCGGCATTCTTCAGCATGCGAGCATGCTGGTAGGAGTGGCATTGGGGTATGGCGTAGCCTTGGGTCTGGGTAAGGTGAGCTTCGAAGCTATTGGCGAAGCCGGGTGGTTCGCGCTGCCTCGGCCTCTAGCGATTGGGCTGGACTTTCACTGGCAGGCAATTCTGATCATGGCGTTTATCTACGTAATCAGCACCATGGAGACAGTGGGCGATATCGCCGGGACCCTTGCGTCGGTTGGGCGGGAACCCACCGACCGCGAGCTCAAAGGGGGACTTGTCGCCGATGGGGTGATGAGCGGTCTGGCGGCGATTTTTGGTGCTTTTCCCAATACCTCCTATTCTCAAAATGTTGGTTTGGTGAATTTCTCGGGGGTGGTCAGTCGGCATATCACCGCGATCACGGGAGGCTTCCTCATTCTCTTAGGCGTCGTGCCGAAAGTAGGGGCTCTTTTTGCGACGATTCCCCCTCCGGTTATCGGCGGTGGCGGGCTGATTATGTTTGCAATGATTTTTGCCAGCGGTGCGTCGATCATTCAGCGCAGTGTCACGCTACATCGCCGCAACATGGTGATTCTGGCGGTCTCGGTCGGCTTGGGCTTGGGAGTGGAGATGAGACCTCGAGTCATTCAGCATTTTCCCGAGTTCATGCAGACGCTTTTTGGTTCCGGCCTTATCGTTGGAGGAGTCGTTGCCCTGGTTCTCAACATCTTGCTCCGGGCAGAGCCGAGGGTCGCAGAATCGAGAATCGGTTCGTCATAAGATGTCGGGGCTTTCGATTTTGAGCACTTGGCTGATTTTCGAAACTTGGTGCCGAGTGGTTAGGATGAGTCCGGCTTGCCGAATGAGGTTCTTCCAGTTGGGCCGGGTGTCAAGGACAGTGTTGTTGGCCTGCTGGGCATTGGTCATCCTGATAAGCCCCCTGCGAGCGGACGGCGACTGGAAGGGATACCTCGCCGCTGATTTGAGAGGCTTCGTTGAAAGCGCTGAGTTCCAAGAGCAGAGCCCCAACCCGCAGTTCTCGATCGTCTTTGAGCCGGAATTCAATCTAGACCTCCACCGCGAGGGTGAGACCTTTACTTTCAAGCCATTTGTGCGGCTTGATTCACTCGACTCCCGACGGACTCATCTGGATATTCGCGAACTCTACTGGCACAAGGCCAAGGGAACTTGGGAAGTGGTGGTGGGGCTCGATAAGGTGTTCTGGGGAGTTACCGAATCGCAACATCTCGTCGACATCATCAATCAGACAGATCTAGTCGAGAATCCGGATAGAGAAGACAAATTGGGTCAACCGATGGTGCGGTTCAGTCTTATTCGAGACTGGGGTATCGTCGATTTCTTTGTGCTGCCGGGTTTTCGCGAGCGTACATTTGCCGGAAGCGATGGGCGGCTTCGGCCTGGTATCGCGGTCTCGAGTGAGTCTGTGTATGAATCGGCAGCCGAGAACAAACA
>JAZFTL010000486.1:0-7945 GCA_036446675.1 Thermoanaerobaculia bacterium | reverse complement strand
GGTACCGACAAAAAAAACGAGACCACTCCGAGCTTGTAGGTCAACCCGGGACCGCCGACGAAGATGAAGCCACTAAAAGCAGCGGACATCGTCGCCAGTCCGGTAACAAACAGCCCGAGCCTCTGACCGGCGATGAAGAAGTCGCGCGTATCACGCGTCCTCCTGCCTGCCCACAACCCAATGAGCAGCACCGCCGTCAAGTAAGCAACGGCGGTCCACACTACTACTGGATTACCCAGATCCGGCATGCCCTAGTCTTGGCGCGGGCCCTTACCAACGATCTTCGACACGGCGTAGACTCTCTCTAAATCTGCTGCAGTCAGAGTGAAAGTCTCGAACGTCAGTCCATAGAGGGCAGCCGTGATGACCAATGGTACGAGCGTCATCAAGTAGATTTGTATCGCCATCCCGGCAGGTAGGCCTAGAATCCAGGGTAGATTCCCTCCCCACCCACCCATATTCAACAAGAGAGTGAGCCCGATCTCTAGGATCAGTAACAGCGCAATCAACGGAACAGCCAGGGGGCCGAGGAACCCGTCTCTGCGCGCTCCCAGCGCCATCAGTCCCACCGGAAAACCCAAAGCTACCACGGCAAAGATAAGTTGAGCGATCGGATGAGAAATGAGCAGGCAAACTACTAGAAGAGGAGAGGCTACCGTGAGAATACCCAGAACAACTCGGTCAACGGAAACTGTGGCCTCGGTCACTTTATGCTCGATCCCCGGTGATTCTAGTTTACTCGGTAGCGGACGTCTCGTCCCCGATCGCAGCCAGATCTTCGCGCGACCAATCCCTTACCAGATAGGGTCCCAGCAGTCCCACTGCAATCTCGAGCAGCCCACACATGACGAAGGCGGCCCCAAAACCCCATACCAGGTACACCCACCCGCCAAGAAGTGGTCCCAGGGCGAACCCTAATGATCCAGCAAGGTTGAACCCACCCATGGCGCTGCCCCGGGTCAACGGAGTACTGAGTCGCGCCGTCAGTAATATCGCCGGCGGAAACATCACCGCGGCAGAGACGCCGAGGGCGATCATTACCGGCCAAAGCAACAACAGATCTGCATACCCCACAGTGCACAGCAGCACTCCGTAGACTATCGATCCGATGAAAAGTGGCTTGAAAGGTCCGACCTTTTCGATGATCCGGCCGGTCACCAGCTGCAGCAAAGCGAACGGAATGAGAAACAGAGACAGATAGCGCCCTCTCGCTGCCGGGTCGCCGGCGCCGAGGGAATCTAGAAACAGCGGAAACACCACCACAAAAAGCCCCACCGCCAATCGGTCAACGAAGTGAAATAGCATCGGCACCAGAAGATTCGGGCAGCTCTTGAGGCCAGTCAACACTTCGCCGATGCGAACCTGGCTTGTTGAGAATGAGCGCTCTCTCAGGAAGAAGGCACTGATCGCGAGAACCGCGAAGAGCGCCGCGGCGGCGGCGAGTGGCGCGCGCGGGCCACCCCATCTGCTGAAGTAACCACCAATCGGTGCTCCTAGCGCTACTCCGAGTATCAGGGATGCACCCATGATGCCCATGTCTCTGCCACGTCCGGAATTATGGGGGCGATCCAACACGAGGGCCATCACCAGCGACCAGCCCATGACGGAAAATGCGCCTTGAATGAATCGAAGCACCAGAAGTACCTGGACCGAGTCGACCGACCAATACATCCAGTAGATACCAGCTGAAAGAAGGAATCCGACGATAATAAAAGGCTTCCTTCTCTGTACACGGTCGCTTAGGAGTCCCCAAATCGGAGCGAACAGAATGTAAGCAAAGGTCTCGACGGAAAAAAACAAGGTGGCATCCGCCACACTCCCGCCGAGATCATCGATCACAAACTCTTTGAGCCCTGCCACCACCAGAGTCAGATTAAACATGGCTCCGAGCAAAATGAGGCAGGGCAGCATGATTTCGCGCCCTCCCGGCGGGATCATGGAGATCGCCCTACTCGAATCGAGCTGATGATTGGAATCCGGTTTCATGGGCAGAAGGCTGTCGGTGATTCAGCGTCAGTCGATCAAGAGACCGGTAACTGGAACCCCGTGAAGCCGCAGGATCATACACCATCACGGCGGAGACTTCGGCTCCCACCTCCGGCTACTCGAAACCTCGAGTTGTGTTCCATGATGGAGCACCTGCAGCAGGGATTACAGAATGCCCGCACTACACTAGAATGGGGCTCTTCCAATGCCGATTGCAAGCCCGTTTCACTCGCGAACCGCAAAGCTCTGTTCCAGCAATTCCTGGAAAGACTGGGCCGGAGTTCATGCGGTCCGCTCATATCGGACCAGCCACGAGCCGGAATACTTCGCGCTGCGAAATTCAGCCGGAATCATCGACGTCTCGCCCCTCTTCAAGTATGACTTCCAAGGTCCCGATGCAGCCAGGGTCTTGTCCCGAATCATGACGAGAGATATCGAGCAGCTAAAGCTGGGAAGAGTAGCCTATGTCTGCTGGTGCGACGACCATGGAAAGGTATTGGATGACGGCACCGTGGCGCGGTTGGATGATGATTTTTACCGAGTCACCGCAGCCGAACCGTCCTTGAGTTGGTTTCATCGCTTGAGTCGTGGCAGCCACGTATCGATCACCGACACAACAAGCGCCGTGGCAGCTCTGTCTCTTCAAGGACCGACCTCGCGTGCCATTCTCCTCGAGCTCGCGCCTCGAGAGGTCGAGGGCCTGAAGTATTTCGGAATCACCACCGCATCTCTCCAAGGCCATGATGTCTGGATTTCACGGACCGGGTATACCGGAGATCTGGGTTTCGAGATTTGGACTGAGAATCATCAGGCCGAGGCGATCTATGACCTCTTGCTCGAATCCGGTCGACCGTACGGGCTTCTACCCGTCGGCCTCGATGCTATGGATGTCAGCAGAATCGAGGCCGGCTACATCATGAACGGCGTCGACTACAACAGCGCCAATCACTGCCTTACCGAGGAGAGAAAGGTGTCGCCCTTCGAACTGGATCTTGGCTGGTCAGTCAATTTGGACCGGGAGCCCTTCGCCGGTCAAGCGGCGCTGCAGCGAGCAATCGCATCGGGACCCTCTCGGAAACTCGTCGGCTTAGATATCGACTGGGACGAACTCGAACTCGTCTTCGACCACTATGGCTTGCCTCCGGAACTACCAACTGCAGCCTGGCGCGACGGCAAACCCGTTTACGAGCTCAACGGTGAGTGGATCGGCCAAGCAACCAGCGGAGTCTGGTCGCCGATCCTCAAAAAGAATCTTGCACTCGCACAAATCAAGGCCGAATTCGCGAACCTCGGGACTCGAGTCAAGTTCGAAATCACCGCTGAATATCGACGGCACTCTGTTTCAGCTACAGTGGTCTCTCGCCCTTTCTTCAATCCGGCCAGGAAGCGGAGTTAGGGCGAGGTGCGGCAAGGTCACTACTCAGTTCGCCGGCCGGCGAACTCAGCGCGTGGGACCTTCTAGTGGCTGAGAAGTACGACTCTATTATTGTCGGCGGCGGCCACAATGGTCTAGTGTGCGCCGCCTACCTGGCCAAATCCGGCAAGCGCGTGCTGGTCCTCGAGAAGCGTCAAGTCCTCGGCGGTGCGGCAGTCACCGAGGAGGTCTTTCCCGGCTTCAAGTTCTCTACTCTCTCATATGTCGTCAGTCTCTTTCGGCCCTCGATTATCCGTGATTTGGAGCTTCCGAGGCACGGCATGGAAATCATCCCATTGGAGTCCGCCTTCACCCCTCACTTCGAAGGCCCCGGCCTCTGTCGGTGGTTGGATCCCGCCCGGACCAGACGCGAGATCAGCCGATTCAGTGTTAAAGACGCCGAAGTCTATCCGGAGTTCAGCGTCGCGATGACGAAGACCTCCAGATTCGTCAAGGCATTCATTGATGCTCCTGCTCCAGACCCAACGTCGTTCGCACTACCCGACTTGCTCCAGCTGCTTCGAGTCGGCCGGGCCCTAACCAAAGACGGAGCCTCATTCTTGGACCTGCAGACCAAACTTCTTACCATGAGTTCCGCCGATTTCTTGGACCGCTGGTTCGAATCAGACGCGCTTAAGGCGCCGATGGCAGTCAGCGGAATTATCGGCACGTTTCTCGGAGTTCGATCTCCCGGAACTGCCTATGTCTTGCTACATCACTACATGGGAGAAATCGACGGTGCCTTCCGCTCGTGGGGATTCTCCAAAGGAGGCACTGGGCAGATCAGCCTGGCGTGCGCCCGTGCCGCCGAAGAGCACGGCGCCGAGATGCGAACCGGAGTTCAGGTGCAGCACATCCAGGTAAAGAACGGTCGGGCGAGTGGCGTCGTTCTAGAAAACGGTGAAGTGATCGCGGCCAAGACTGTCGTTTCGAATTGCGATCCAGCAAGGACATTTCTCGGGCTGGTGGGAGAGGATCACCTCGATCCAGAAGTCATCGCCAAGGTCAAGCGCTACAAGTTTCGAGGAAGCTCTGGAAAGGTGAACTTGGCGGTCGACCGATTACCCCAATTTACCGGTCGAGAGGGAACGGCTCATTTGCGCGGCGACATCGCGATCGCGCCCAGTATCGAATATCTCGAACGGGCATACGACCAAGCCAAGTACGGAGAGTTTTCAAGTCGCCCTTTCATCAACATGGTCATCCCCTCGATCATGGACCCGAGCGTGGCCCCACCCGGGAAACACGTGATTTCTTTATTCGTGCAATATGCGCCCTACCACCTCGCTTCAGGGCCCGACTCCTGGCCGCAACATCGCGAGAAGTTCGGCGACACCGTTATCGACACAATTGCTGAGTACTGCCCCGGTTTTCGTGACTCGATTCTCCACCGGCAGGTCATCACGCCGTGGGACCTGGAGCAAGAGTACGGACTCACCGAAGGGAATATTTTCCATGGCGAGCTAACTCTCGAACAGCTCTTGTTCCAGCGTCCAATGGCGCCGTGGTCACGCTATCGAACGCCGATAAAAAACCTCTGGATGTGCGGCTCGGGGACCCACCCGGGAGGTGGAGTGATGGGCGCTCCCGGCCAACAGTCAGCGACTCACCTACTAAAGTCGGGCGAGATATGAGCTCAGCCTACGACGTAGCCATCATCGGAGGCGGTCACAACGGCCTGACTACCGCCTGCCTGCTAGCTCAGGCCGGCCGAAAAGTGGTCATCTTCGAGCGTCGACCACAGCTGGGCGGTCTGGCCGGAAGCGAAGAGTTCTCCCCCGGTTACCACTCGTCGGGAATTCTGCACGACAGCTCGGGAGTTCGACCGCAAGTTATTGAGCAGCTTCGACTCGAAAGTTACGGTCTACGCTACGATTCTGAGCCTCGGCCTGTTCTCATCCCTCGCGAAGACGGAAGGAGTCTCCTCCTGTGGAGTGATCCAGAGCGCTCCGCCGCAGAAATATCTGCACACTCGCAGCGTGATGCGAAGACCTATCACCAATACCGAGCTTTTCTACAGCGTATCGCTCCCATTTTGCAGCGGGTCTTCACCCGCCCACCACCGAATCTAGCGGACCTGGGCTTGAAAGAGGCTTTGCGGCTTGGCAGCCAGGCGATCGGACTACGCCTCTTGGGAAAGTCCGACATGATGGAATTGCTGCGAATCGTACCCATGGCAGTCGCTGACTGGCTTGGCGAACAGTTCGAAACGCCCCTGCTCCAGGCAGCATTGGCAGCCCCAGCGCTGCACCACACATTTACCGGACCCCGCTCGCCCGGCAATAGTCTAAACCTCTTGCTGTCGGAAACCCTCTCCTCCCGGCCACTCGCAGGAGGCCCACCCGCGCTCGTCGTGGCCCTAGAGAAGGCGGCTAGAGCTCTGGGTGCCGAGATCCGAGCCGATGAGGCTGTCGAAGAAGTACGCATAGAAAACGGCGTGGTCAAGGGCGTAGTTCTCGCAGACGGCGAAAACGTTCCAGCTCGAGTCATCGCAGCCTCCTGTCATCCACGCCATCTCTTCTTGGACTTGCTCTCACCCCGGCATCTCGCAATCGAATTCGAGCAAAACATCATCAACTTTCGATCTCGTGGTACCTGCGCCAAGGTGCATCTGGCATTGAGCAGTTATCCGGAGTTCCCTTCACATCCGAACTACACAGCAGC
This sequence comes from Thermoanaerobaculia bacterium, assembly GCA_036446675.1. Lineage (GTDB taxonomy): Bacteria > Acidobacteriota > Thermoanaerobaculia > Multivoradales > JAHEKO01 > JAZFTL01. Next base: position 1,881 of record JAZFTL010000486.1, on the reverse strand, counting down.
TCGGATCCGCATCGGCGGATCTCTCGATGAACTAGAGCGCGCCTTCGATCCGGTCAAGTACGGGGAGATGTCAGAGCGTCCAATCCTAGAAATCTCGGTACCGACAGTCACCAATCCGGAAACGGCCCCTACCGGCCACCACGTATTTTCGATCTTGGTGCACTTCGTTCCCTTCGATCTACGCAGCGGCTGGACAGACATATCGAGGCAACTACTCCTCGACAGGGTAGTCTCCAGGGTAGAAGAGGTCGCCCCAGGCTTCACGGATCTGGTGGTCGACGCCCAAGTGCTCACTCCGTTTGATCTGGAAGTCGAGTACGGGGTCACCGGGGGGCACCTGCTACATGGCGAGCCCGCCATCGACCAGTTGATACAGCGACCGGTGCCCGAGTGTGCCGGCTACGCCTCTCCAATTGATGGACTCTACCTCTGTGGTAGCGGTGCCCATCCCGGAGGGGGGATCACCTGCGCCCCGGGGGCTCTTGCTGCCGCAAAGATTTTGCGCCGGCGCACGGGCAGATAGGCCGTGACTCGCGGAATTCAGTCGTGAGTACGAGAAGTGCCCAAGAAGCAAAAACGCTACCGGCTGGGTACTACACTGCCTCCGAGATTTTCGAGCTCGAGCAAGAGCGCCTCTTTTCGAATCTCTGGCTGGCGGTGGGGCACACCTCCCAGCTTTCAGAGTCGGGCAGCTACTTAGTCTTCCAGATCGGTATCGAGAGTGTCCTCGTCGTTCGAAACTCAACGGGCGAGCTTCGAGCCTTTCACAACGTCTGCCGCCATCGAGGCTCTCGCCTCTGCACCCAAGAGTCCGGTCACCTTCCGGGCAAGATTCAATGCCCGTATCATGCCTGGACTTACGACCTCGACGGACAGCTCCTAGGCGCTCCCAACATGCAGGAGGTGAGTGGTTTCCAGAGAGATGACTACCCCCTGCACTCGGTGTCCCTGCGTTGTGCTGAGGGAGTCGTTTTCATAAGTTTCTCAGAGCAACCCGAGCACCTGGAGTCGTTCGAGAGTGTGCAAGCAAGCCTCTTCGAGCGCTTCGCCCGTTGGCAGATCCCAGAGCTCAGAAGCGTCCACCGGACCCAGTATGATGTCGATGCCAACTGGAAGCTGTTCTTTCAGAACTATTCCGAGTGCTATCACTGCCCTACCGTGCATCCACTGTTGAATCGGCTGACTCCGTACCGCAACAGTTCAAATGACTTGGTTGAGGGTCCGGTCCTTGGTGGCCCGATGGAACTGTCCAGAGCCGATGGAAGCATGAGCATGGATGGATCCAGGTGCGCCGCACCACTCGCCGAACTGAGCGCCCGGGACCACAAGTTGGTGTACTACTACACTATCTTCCCCAATATGTTTCTCAGTCTGCATCCGGACTATGTACTGATTCATCGCAGCATTCCACTCGCCGTCGATCGCACCAGAATCATCTGCGAATGGTTCTTCCACCCAGATGCGATCGAACGAGCCGACTTCGACCCGAGCGGCGCCCTCGACTTCTGGGACATGACCAACCGTCAGGACTGGGAGCTCTGTGAGAGGGCCCAACAGGGTATCGCATCCAGTGGATACACCCCCGGTCCCTACGCTGATTTGGAAAGCCAACTGGCAGCATTTGACCGGCACTACCTCGAGGTGCTTGGTCACTGACAGTCCTGTGGTTGCGCTTCGAGCGGATGGCGCTCTACAGACGGTATTCAGGTAACGCTCAGCCGTTTGCCGGTCCAGTGGAATGTGCGCCTTGCGTAAACCCGCGTTGAGGCACTCCTGCACAACTTGATAACTGATACGGGATCGACCGGTTTCAAGGGCGGTATGAATTAGACTGGAGGCAAAGGCCCAGCTGCCAATCCGCCCGAGAGGAATTCAATGGTG
>JAZFTL010000485.1:0-2792 GCA_036446675.1 Thermoanaerobaculia bacterium | reverse complement strand
TGATGGAGACGGACTAGGTTGAGTCGAGCCAGCTCCAGAACCGCCAGAAAGACCGCAATCGCCTCACCGCGACAGCTGCGCGCTCGAAGATCTGTGAGCAGGTCGTACGGGCGAGCTTTGTCGAGCCTCTCCAAGAGACGTTCGAACTCTCTCTTGACATCGAAGGATTCGCCTCGAATCCGAAACGGTTCAGGATTTTCGTAATCATATCGTTTCAAGACTTCTTGCAGAGACTTCAGCAAATCGAACAGGGATACGTCACCTAGCTCCAACGACCCCGAAGAATCCGTCTCAGTCTCAGGTCTTTGGTCGGGTCGTGTCCAAATCCCGCGTCGTACGGAGTGGATTTCGGCAAGCGATTGGGCGGCGTCTTTCAATCGGCGAAACTCCAAGAGACGCTTCACCAGGTCCTCTCGAGGGTCGTCGTGCTCGGCTCGGCTGGAACTCGCTCGCGGCAGCAGAAGCTTCGACTTTAGGTGAATAAGGAGTGCCGCCTCATAGACATACTCTGCGGCTATGTCGAGGTTGAGCTCATCCATCAGCTGCAGGTATTGATGAAACTGATCACACACTGCGGCGACCGGGATATCAGCGATCTCGACCTTATTGATGCGAACCAAATGCAATAGTAGATCCAGGGGCCCGTCAAAGACAGGAAGATGCACCTTCCAAGACTCTGGAAGAGATGACCGGTGATCAACCATGAATCAGGCCCCGGAGCGCTTCAGAACTAATCGTCATAGCGCATGGAAATCGCCTCACGCACGAGCTCGAGCGTTTCACCGGCCCGTTCTCTCGCCTGTCGGGATCCCTCTCTCAAGATGTCCAAAAGGTAGCTCTTGTCTCGAATCAGTTCTTCTCGCCGGGTTCGAATCGGTTCCAAGAATTCGATCAACCTCTCCGCGATCAACTTCTTGTCGTCGACACAGCCGATCCGAGCTAAACGGCACTCTGTGGCGACGTTCTCTTGAATCTCGGGTGACGATACCAACTGATGAAACTTGAACAGATTACACGTCTCAGGATGTCCCGGATCATTGCGTCTTTGGCGCTCCGGATCGGTGAACATCTGCATGCACTTGCGGCGAATGTCATCGGGAGAATCGGCCAAGTCGATTGTATTGCCATACGACTTCGACATTTTTCGCCCATCTAGGCCGGGAACTTTCGGTGCCGGTGTAAAGAGCGCTTTGGGTTCCGGAAAGACTTTGCGGTAGATAGTATTAAACCGTCGACAAATCTCTCGGCACAGTTCCAGATGACTCTGCTGATCCTGACCAACAGGAACGAGATCGGCCCGATAGGCGAGAATGTCCGCAGCCTGCAAGACCGGATAACCGAGAAAGCCATAGGTGGCCAAGTCTCTGCTGTGCAACTCTCTCAGCTGATCTTTGTAGGTTGGAACCCTCTCCAGCCAGCCCAGGGGAGTGATCATCGACAACAACAAATGGAGTTCCGCATGTTCAGGAACTAGTGACTGGATGAATATCGTCGACTTCTCCGGATCCAGGCCAGCGCCGATCCAGTCTGCAGCGACTTCGAGGCTGTTGTCGGCAATATTAGACGGATCGTTGTAGTCCGTGGTGAGGGCGTGCCAGTCTGCCACAAAGAAGAACGCCTCGTAGCGCTCTTGGAGGTCGATCCAATTCTTGACTGCGCCCAAATAGTTCCCCAAATGCAACCTTCCGGTCGACCGCATTCCTGACAAAACAACGCTTTTCTCGAATGACACGTTTCAGCTCCAGAAATCGATCTCTACCCCAAATTGATGATCACCGATAGTACAAACAGTACCGGCACCGACACTAGAATCAGCAGGGGGGTAAAGGAAAGCAGAATCACGATGAGATGTCCATATGGACGCAGTCGATCGAACTTGAGAGCCCAATCGGGCGGCAGGAATTGCAGCAGAATCTCACCGCCGTCGAAAAGCGGTACGGGCAGAAGATGGAAAATCGCCAAGAAAGCATTGATGTACGCGAACTGAAAGAGGGTAAAAATCAACGGGAAATGAGCGAAGTCGGCTCCCCGTTCAAAATCGCGAACCAATGTGAGCATAGCTGCTTGGCGGGCTCCGTCTCCGATCGCGTGGAGTGAGATCCACAAGATGACCGAGGTTGCTGTTGCGATGAGAAGATTGGCGGCAGGGCCGGCCACTGCGATGAGTAAGCTGTCTCGGGCCGGGTGCCTCAGGTTGGCACTGGTTACTGGAGTCGGTCGTCCCCACCCAAAAACCGGAATACCGCTGACGATGAGCATGATCGGCAACACCACGGTACCGAACGGCTCGAGGTGAGGTAGAGGATTCAGAGTTATTCTGCCGAGGTCTTTGGCGGTGGGGTCACCGAGCCAATCGGATACCAAGGCGTGCGCTGATTCATGAATCGAGATCGCCAGCAGGAGGATCATCAGCTGCACTGCAGCTAGAAAAATGAAAGTTTCATTCATCATCAGTGGTTGGAAGCTCGGCGCCGCTGAGTTGGACTCTCTCAGCTAGCGACATTAAGTGCTAATTTTGTTTTCAGTTTGCCTGATCAGTCGTCGATTCTGCGTCAAGACCAACTGCTCCACCAACACTGCCTTGATCTGAACCGTCAGGGTAGCCAGAAACAGGCCTTGATGGACCCACTTCGGGATCGCGCCGGTAGGAACTCCTCCGCCGAGAATGAATGTCGCCATTGCCAAGCCCATCGCCGCCATGAGCCAAGGATATGATTCGTTCTTGAATCTCTTCGTCTCCTCGACGATCGATTGGTCGAGCTGGTGCTCCTCTACCGCCAGTCGGAGCGCTT
>JAZFTL010000484.1:0-3040 GCA_036446675.1 Thermoanaerobaculia bacterium | reverse complement strand
TACTCAGAATCGGCTCTGTGGCTGCGGCTTAGCTTTCCGGGAGTGCCCCGTGTGGTCCGAGCTTGGGGGCGCTTTCGGCGACCTCTCGCTACAGGAGATCGATGAGATTGTCAGCTTTCGCGAGTCACTGGGTCAGGGGACTGTACTTCGCCGTTCCTACCTCGGCCGACGTACGGTCGACATTCCAGGGCTCAATCGATACATCGATAGGTACAAGCGCCTCTATTCTGCGGTGCGCGACCACACTGGAGCACGGGTCCTGGTCGATTCCTCCAAGAGCCCAACTCACGGCTACCTCCTGCAGCAGATGGAAGGAGTCGACGTGAAGGTGGTTCACTTGGTGCGCGATCCGAGGGCGGTGGCCTTTTCGTGGAGCAGGAAAAAGATCTATGATCCGAGCGGAGAGGATCCGATGTATATGACCCGTTTGACTCCTGCCGCGAGCTCTAAACTGTGGGTAAGGTGGAATTTGGCCGCGGAGCTGCTGCTCGCCGGCAAGACTGAGAGTTACTTACGGCTTCGCTACGAGGATTTCGTGGCTCGCCCCAAGGCGGCGATGGCCCGTGTGCTTCGCCTTCTTCATGAAGAGGGTAAGGGGTTACCTTTCGTCAACGATCATTTAGTTAAGCTCGGCGTCAATCACACTCTGGCGGGCAATCCCAGCCGTTTCCTCAGAGGAGAAGTCGAGCTGCGTCCTGACGAGAAATGGAGGCGGGCGATGCCCCTGCGCAGCAAGCTTGCCGTGCTCGCCCTGACCTGGCCTCTCTTTCTCCGCTACGGCTATCCGCGACGTCCGGGCGGCGCAGACGGTGGAGCGGCCAGAGCTTCGGAGTCGGCAGGAGATATTTCGTGAGCCCCTTCCAGGGACTGTGGGCGTTGGTGACGGGTGCCAGCAGCGGACTCGGTCGGGCTTGTGCGAATGCCCTCGCAGCAGAAGGTGCGGCTCTCCTGCTGGCCGGTCGCTCGAAAGAGCGGCTGGGCATGGTGGCCGACGAGGTTCGAGAAGCGGGCGCTTCCGGAGTTTCCACCTTCGCCGGCAACCTCGCCGAGGATGCGGCGATCGAAGAGCTGACCGAGGCGGTCGGGAAGCTGTCGCGCTTGGACATCCTCATGCACTCAGCTGGAAGTATCAGTTTGGGATCGGTCGAGACTACCCCGGTGGCTGAGCTCGACAGGCAGATTCGGGTCAACCTGCGGGCCCCGTACGCTCTGACCCGCAACCTGCTGCAAACCCTTCGGGCCAGCGCCGGCCAAGTCGTGTTCTTCAATTCCTCCGTCGGCAAAACCGCGCGCGGTGGCCTCATTCCCTACGCCGCGAGCAAACATGGCCTGCGAGCGCTGGCCGACGGGCTGCGTGAAGAGGTCAACGCCAACGGGATTCGCGTGCTCTCGGTCTTTCTCGGTCGCACCGCCACCCCGATGCAGGAGCATGTATGTGCTTTGGAAGATGTCCCGTACCGCCCCGAGCAGCTGATCCAGCCGAGCGACGTGGCGGTGATCGTGCTCGCCGCCCTGAGCCTGCCGCGGACTGTGGAGGTAACCGACTTGCACCTACGGCCGATGCAGAAGTCATGATGGGGCCCTCAGGAACCCTTGAAGAGTCATTTAGTACTAGGGTGCCTCCGCGTCTCCTCATCTCTAGAACCGGCGGCATAGAGCCCGAGAATCTTCGATCCGATAGAGCACGACGGTACTGAATCCGTTGGCGAAGAGGAGGGATTCGACCAGCGCGCGTAACGCGCCGATTTTTCTGAATCTTCAGATCCTGTCGATGTCGGATCGGAAGTTTGTGAACATAGATCAGATTTCGAAATGACTCTGCTACTCGGTTTCCAAGGCTGCGTCACTTGGCAGTCTCGTGCAAAGTCCCGAGAGCATGATGGGGGCCATGAGCTTTCCCAAAGAAGGTGTATCAGGTATCTCGGGAGCGAGCAGCGGAATCGGCCGCTGCCACGGCCGGGCTTCCACTATCCATCGGCGCAGCGGGCGCGGACGGCGCCTCGGTGCCCGGAACCGATCGTCGGACCAGCTGCGCCACCCGGGCACCGCTGTGGTAGCCACCGAGATCGCTGACCTCGAACTCGTCGTGCTCGGAGAGAAACTCGGCGAAGGCCTTCTTCTCGCCGTGCCGATCGCCGGTTGACTCCCAATCGTCGAAGAAGATGATGCAGTGATCCGCCAACAGCGGGGCACAGAAGGCGAGCGCCTCACGTGTAGAGCTATAGAGGTCACAATCGATCATGATTACCGAAACTCGCTCGATCTCGAGTCGCTGCGCGAGCTCCGGGTTGAGCACCGCATCGTAGAACCCCTGGATCAACTTCGTGCGCTGCCAGTTGATACCGGCCCCGGTCAGGAGCTCGCGGGTGAAGTCGATCTCGGAGCGGAACTGACCCTTCGACCAGACGCCGTCGAGCTTGGCGGACTCCGGTAGGCCTTCGAAGGAGTCGAAGCCGAAGAGACGGAGTCCGTTGGATCCCAGCTCGGCCATCGCCCGATGCATGCAGATCATCGAGTTTCCCTGATAGACCCCGAACTCCAGGTAGTCTCCGATCGGCTCGTCGCCGGCGTCGAGGAGTTCGAGCGCCTGCTTGAACTTCTGCTGCAACTCGGGTCTGGGCTGCCAGCTGACCGGGATGCGGTACTTGTTGATCAACCACTCCTGAATCGCCGCCTTGCGTTGCGCGGAGAGCACGAGGCCGACACTGCGCCCCACTGCTCGGAAGAGATTCACCTGCATCGTAGCGAAGGCGGATCGGTTCTCCGTCTCGCTGGGCAGTGCTTCGACGAGAGGACCTCTGGCTGTACTTCGAAGGAATCGAACCGCAAGTTTGCGCATAAGGCGTGGATCGTACCCTACTTTGGCGCTACCGGTAAAGAACTCTCTGGACTCGTGTATTAGCCTAGATCCTGTTCAGAAATGAGGTTTTTTCGAGCTGCCGTGATCAGAGAACCTGTGAATATTTCCCTATGCTGCTGCGGGCACCACCAAAAGCGCCCAGCTGCGTTTCGAAAGCTCGAAATAGCCAGCTATTCCTTC
>JAZFTL010000483.1:0-3853 GCA_036446675.1 Thermoanaerobaculia bacterium | reverse complement strand
CTCTAATGGCTGATGCAGCTGATTCGCAGAGTGGAAAATCCCTCTTTTGATCCGTCGGGCCCGGACTACGGCGAAGACACGAGATGCTGGGCGTGGGAATGTGGTACCTTAGGTCTTCACCCACCGCAATTGACGCCTCTGGAGGGATTCGATGGACTACTTGTTACGATTTACTGGAATCGTCTTACTGGTGGCAGGAGCGTTGGTCTCGTGCAACCAGCGCGAGGTCGAACAGTCTCCTCAGGAGCCCACTCAGTCGGCCCGAGAAGAGGGCCTGGTGATCATTGGAACAACCGACAAAGCTTCGGATCTGGACCCGGCGAATAGCTACGATTTCCACACTTGGGAGTTGCACTGGAACACGATGAGCGGACTGTTGGGGTACGATTCCGATGGTAGCATCGTGCCGGTATTGGCAGCGACTCTTCCCATGGTGAGTGAAGACAGCTTGAGTTGGACCGTAACTCTAACTCCGGGGCAAAAATTTCAGAGCGGTCGCGAACTGACTTCCGAGGATGTCAAGTGGTCCATAGATCGGGTCCGTCACCTAGGCGGAAAGTCCTCTTGGTTGGTGACTTCGTTTGTCGAAAGTGTGGAGGCGGATGACGAGTACACCGTAACCTTTAGACTTCAGAAACCCACCAGTTTCTTTCCCTCGCTGTTGGCGACTTCGCCATATTTTCCACTCGATCAGACCTGCTACGCGGCATACTCCATCGAGAAGGATAGTACCTGTGGCGGCCTCGGGCCGTATTTGATTCGCGAGTGGGTGCGGGACGACTATCTGCTGCTCGAGGCCAACCCGGACTGGCCCGGCGAGCCGCCCGCGACTGAGACGGTGAAGGTGCGCTACTTCGCCGATTCCGCGGCGCTGCGCCAGGCACTCGAGGCCGGATCGATCGATTTGGCATGGAACACGCTGAAGCCCGACGATCTCGCCGCACTGAGGGACAACGACACCGTCACAGTTTGGGAGAACAACTCGAGTTTCAAGCGTATGCTCATCTTTACGCAGCATAACGAGCCATTCTCAGATTCCAGGGTTCGCCAAGCGCTCTCCTACCTGGTAGACCGGGATGCTCTTGCCAAAGACGCCTTCAAAGGAACTTTTAGCCCACTGTATAGTCCCATCCCGAGCGCGACGCCGGGTCACATCGACACGATGCCGGCGAGGGACCCAGAAAAAGGGATTGCGCTCTTGGCCGAGGCCGGCTTTGATGCATCGAAGCCACTGTCGTTTGATCTATGGTGGACCGACGACCACTACGGCGACAGCGAAGGGGATTTCGCGGCCGGACTCAAGAAGCAGTTCGAGGCCACCGGAGTGATTCAAGTCAACTTGAAGAGTTCCCATTGGACCTCGTATGTGGACGCGACCAGCGAGTGCGAGTATGCGGCTTTTCTGCTGGGTTGGTATCCAGATTACGTCGACCAATCTACTTCGGTCGATTTCTTTGCCTTCAGCGAAGCGACTCCTGATCTCTGTTCGAATTACTCGAATCCAGAGATGGACAAGCTCGTAAGGGCAGCCCAGGCAGAAAGCGATCCCGATATTCGGTCTCGGTACTACACCCAAATCCAGCACCTCTGGGCAGAAGACATTCCGACGCTTCCTTTGCTGCAAGGAGTGCTGTTTGCGGCTTCTCGCAAGGATCTCGAAGGAGTCAGCTTCGAGGTGTCCGCAGCGCTGCGCTATCACAAGTTGAAGCTGCCCTGATCTGGACGACGCTACGGAGTGAGCTCTGGAGGGGCTCTGCTGTGCTGTCGCCGGCGGAGCCATGGGGTGATTCCTTAGAAAACCGCGTCGGGCGATCTCTGGCGAGGCGCCCGACGCCGGAGATGTTGACTCAGAAGTCGGAGGAATCTTCTGACTGAATATCCTTTTGCGCAGTCGAGCGTTCCTTGAGCGCTTTCATCAACAGGTAGGCACCGAAGATCATTACGATTACCGGCCACCACTCTTCAAGCCACTCCATCGAGACTCCAAAGCGCGTGTTGAGCAGCATTACAAAGCCGATGACCAACAGCGCGAGTCCACCGAAGATCGATCCCCCAATAGTCGGTGATTTGAAGTCTTCCGGTAATTCGATGTCGCTTCCCCCAGCGAGGACCTGGTTGTACAACGTGGCGCGACGGCCGGCGTCGATGATGTTGTAAAGTCCGAAGAAAGCAAGAAATATGGCTACAAGAGGGGTCAACTGTAGCAAAGTGTTCGATGCCAATACCGTGATCAAGATAGCGACGACGATGGCATGGATGAAGCCGCGCTGGTAGTAACCGACGTAGACTTGCCCCAGTCCCGGCATCATCGAGAGCATGCAGGCGAGTGCGGGTGACTTGCGGCGTGGATCGGTCGCGTGCGTCAGCGGCGGTTGGGGTGGGGCATATTGAGCATAGCTCGGGCTAGCCTGCGGCGCGCTTTGGCTGGGAATTTCTTCTGAAACATTCATGATTGAGTCTCCTTAGTCGATTCATTCGAGCCTGATGGCAATTGCGCATATGGTCTCTCCAGGAAAGACGCGAAAGCGTTCCACAAAGTTCCACCCTGATCTACGACCGCTGTGAGCAGCCCTCTGGATCGCTCGGTGGCTCGGTCAAGTTTGGCAACTGTCTGGTCACGCGTCGAAATCCAAGCCGGGCGTATTTTGGCGACGACTCGATGCTCGAGGGCCGAGACCGGACCTCGGAGGCGAGCAATCGGGTGTGAATGTGTAACCGCGAGCGCCTTTTGGGGCATTGCCTCCAAAGACCTACCCGAAGCGTTGAGTACCAGCACCAGGGCCAACGTGCCAATGTAGGCTGCTTCCAAAGCGAAGCGGGGTCGCGAGAGCGTTTGGGGCCAGGTTGCGGACCACCACCTTTGTATTTTGGTCGAAGCCGGCAGGGTGGCGGCCAGCACATCGTCAACAAGACTCGAGTCGGGATGGAGTTCGGCGAGCAGAGGAAGATCCTGCTGGAGGTGCAAGCAGATTGATCCAAGTTCGCTACACTCGAGGCACGCCTCCATATGAGTCTGGACCAACAGGCGATCCGTGCCTGTCAGAGCTCCGTCGACCAAGCCTGTGATGAGCCATCGGGCGGGTTCGCAGGTCGGTCCGCTGGTTTCGATGAGGACCGATTTCACCAAGTCGGCAGGTGGTCGGTAGTCGGTTGGGTCGAGATTCGGTCGAACCAAGTCGTCGGCAAACTCCACCAAGTCACTACATAGGGGGCAATTCTCGAGATGCTGATTGCAGGCGTCTCTCTCAGCGGCGTCGAGGGTGCCCTCGAGGAGGGCTTCGAAGCGTTTTTCTAGGGTCTTGCAGTCCATCTTCTAGGCTCCGTATGATGGATCGAGGGTCCGCACCGCCTGAGCTAGCTCGAGGCGTGCCCGATGTGAGCGGGACTTCACCGTACCCAGTGGGAGGGTCAGCAGGTCGGATATTTCATCCAACTTGAGACCCTGAATATCTTTGAGCATGATGATCTCTCGATATCCGCTGGCGAGAGTGCCGAGAGCCCGCTGGAGTAGCTCAGTCCGAGACCCCCTGAAGGTCAGTTCTTCGGGACTCGGACTGTCGTTCTCAATTTCAGCGGCGTGTTCGAGAGGCACCAGGATCTCTGGCCGACGCGACTTCAGATGCCGGAGTCGGTCGATACAGCTATTGCGCGCGATGCGGAGCATCCAAGGAAGAAATGCGTCTCCTTCGCGCAATGTCTTCAGCTGTCGGTAGATATTCACGAAAACCTCCTGCGACACGTCACGCGCTTCTTCCCGGACGCGCAGGTAGTTGAACGAAACTCAGAAGAGAATCGATTCATGCCTTCGCACCAGCGCTTCCCACGCAAGGAAGTCACCACTGCGGCAGCGGCG
>JAZFTL010000482.1:0-2372 GCA_036446675.1 Thermoanaerobaculia bacterium | reverse complement strand
CGGAAGCATCGAGGCGCATCTGAGCAACCACCGTCAGCCGCTCGCTAGGGTTGGCTGTGACGTTTAGGGCGAAGGAGGCATTATCGTACTTACCATCCTTGCTTCCGGCTAGGAAGCTATTGCCGTCAGTGTCTCCGAAGGCCCATTCGCCGAATCCATGAATCTCAACGGATTCCCCGAAGTCTTGGGCGATCGCCGGCAGAGCGGTGATTACCAGAACCATCGCTACCGCCCACCATCGCAGTTTGTTGTGCGCAAGTTTTCTCATTTCAGTTCATCTCCAAGTACTCATTGTTGTTGATTCGTTTTGCCGTGAGAACTGGCTACTCCAGCCGAAGGTCTTACGACCAGCGAGTATCCCAACGGGATACCAATAAGGCCTGAACAGTAAAGTTCAGACGACGCATGGCCAGAATGTCCGAGGATGAGATCTCATTAACCGAGCACAGGAAGACCGAGGCTGATTGACTGTACTCTTTCCCTCCATATCAGCCATGGTAGACCTCTACGCCACCGAAATCAGTCGGGCGGAATTGCGAGATCCTGTCAGGATCAGTGACGAGCTGTGTAAGGGTTTGCCTTACTGCTGGCTAGGGAACCAGGTTGTTCTTGATAGCGTAGCGGATGAGGTCCGCCGTGGTCTCTAGGTCCATCTTCTCTAGCAGCCGCGCCCGGTAGGTGCTCACTGTTTTAGGGCTCAAGTGAAGGTGGGCGGCGATCTCTTTAGCCCGCTTGCCGGCGCCCAACATGCAGAGAACCTGGTATTCGCGATTGGAGAGGTCTTCGTGGGGAAGGGTGTCACTGTCCTCCTCGAGCCCTAGAGCCAAGGTCTCGGCCAGCGTTTGGCTGATATATCGGCCGCCCTGATAAACCCGACGGATGGCAGCTCCCAGCTCACTGGGCGAGTGATCTTTGGTGAGGTACCCCGAAGCTCCAGATCGAAGTGCTCTGACAGCGTACATTTTCTCCGGCTGCATGCTTAGAATCAAAATCTTGCAATTCCCCCGCTTGGCCTTAAGCTGGTCCATAAGCTTAAAAAAACCCGGGCCCGGCATAGAAATATCCAACAGAATCACGTCTGCCTTCGAAGACTCAACTTCCGCCAGCAAGTCATCTCCATTGTCCACTTCAGACACCACTTCCATGTCCTGGAATTCACTCACAATTCGCTTAAGGCCCTCTCGCACAATAGGGTGATCGTCGGCGAGTAGCAGTCGAATCATTGTGGCACTTCCTCCATCCTTAGTCGGTTGTAGGGAAGTGTGAGGGTAATGAGAGTGCCACCAGATAACCGCCGGGTTACCTCAAGTGTTCCCTCAAGGGTTTTCGCTCGCTCACGCATTCCCAGAAGTCCAAGCGACTGAGTTCCAGCGAGTCTACCCACCGGGATTCCCTTCCCATCGTCTTTAATAGAGACAATGAGGTGATCATCGTTTCGATGCATGCCGATTTCGACCCTCGATGCCTTGGCATGGCGTGCCACGTTTGTCAGTGATTCTTGGATGATGCGGAAAACTTCCGTATCTCTTTCCGGGTCTGGCGGCAAATCTGCGATTGAGAGATCTAAGGTGCACTCGATTCCCGCTCGGGGCGCGAATTCTCCAGCCTGCCATTCGATCGCAGCCGCCAGACCTAGATCATCCAAGATCGCCGGTCGGAGCCGAGAAGCCAGCTCACGTACCGACTCCAGTGTACTCGAAGTCAGCGCCAGCATAGAGTTTGTGCGGTCAAGTAGAATGTCGTTATCCGCCGGCAACTTGCCGTGCAACCAAGAGAGATCCAACTTAAGGGCGGTCAAAGACTGCCCCAACTCATCATGGATCTCGCGCGACATCACCGTCCGCTCTTCCTCACGGATAGCCTGAAGGCGAGCCGTTAGCTCACGCAGTTCCTGCCGTGACGCTTCAAGTTCCGCATCTGCTTTTCTTTTGGTCGTTATATCCCGCGTCACGGTTACAAAATACGGTTCTCCCTCGAGATCGATGAGCTCGGCCGACAAATCGCAGATAATTGGGTGTCCCCGCTTGTGTCGAATAATACACTCCATACCTCGAACGAAACCCTCTTCCTTAAGTGCATTAACTAGTTTAATCCGATCCTCTGGGTGATACCAGAGGTCCAGTTCGTGGGCGTTCTTGCCAATGGAGTCTTCTACTCGATGGCCACTGATATTAAAGAATCCATTGTTCGCTTCGAGAATACGCCCATCTTTGACCGAGCTGATTACGATTGCGTCGGGGCTGGCCTGAAACGCCTTAGCGAGACGTTCCTGGGAGACTCGGAGTGCCGCTTCTGCCACCCTGCGCTCGGTAACATTGTGCAGAATCCCCATCATTCCTCGCATCTCTCCCTGGCGGTCAAGAACGATCTCG
>JAZFTL010000481.1:0-7381 GCA_036446675.1 Thermoanaerobaculia bacterium | reverse complement strand
AGAAATTCGAACTCTGTGCGTTCAGAGAGCTGGGAATGTGTAACAAAGTCGAATGTGGCGAGCACTTGGGCAAACCCAAGTCCAGCCGCGCCGCCGACCTCCACCCCGACCAGGCGATGCATCTGTTGGGTGCGATCCGGGCTCAGGCGAGCACCGAATTCGGCTCGATTCAGCAGCATCAGTTGACTCTGGCTCGAGCCCAAGAAGAAGAAGAGCAATTCTGGATTCTTCGGATGATGGCTGAGGAGCTTCGTCACGGGTATCAGATGCTCCACCTTTTGGCGGAAGATGACTGGTCGAGCGTGTCCGACCAGTCGAGCGCCGATATGGTGGAAGAAGTTCTCTCGATGAAGACCGGGTCCCACATCCTGGGGGCGTTTAATATCGATTTCGACTCGTTCGTCGACAATGTCGTGTTTTGTGCGTTGATAGACCGTGTCGGCAAATATCAACTCACTATGCAAAAGGTCAGCGCCTACAAGCCGATGGCGGAGAGCATGCCGCAAATGCTTCGAGAAGAGGCGTTTCACCTCGCAGCTGGCGTCGTGCCGCTGCGACGCTGGATGGAAAAGGCGGCGAAGGGCTCGATTTACATCAACCCCGCCGACATTCAGAAGGCCTTCAATAAGTGGTTCCCTCGAGGTCTGGAGATGTTTGGACACGAACGCGGTGGTGGAACCAACGTCCGCTTTGGACTCAAACCGATGAAAAACGCCGAGGCCCAGAAACTCTATCGAGAGGAAGTCGAGAGGGTCGTACGGGATATCAACATGCGGTTTGTCAGAGCTAGGCTGCCAAACTTGATTCACTCTGAGGCAGAGGAACTCTTGGACAGCGTGCTCCAAGATCGCGAGCCGGTCCAGGGTATTGGCCGGGAAGATCTCATTCACTTACCTCATAACGAGTTCTTTAGGCGGCGGGGTGTTCCTTCATTCCAAATGACCGGCTGGGATGGTGAAGCCTTTTCAGATGCCGAGTCCTACCTGAAGCATCTGGCGCAACATCTGCCCGACGCCTATCGAGCCGGAAGAGATTTTATGCACTACGCCGAACTGCTATGTCAGCTCGATAGAGGCGATCTCACTGCCGAAGAGGCGACGCGATCGATGCCTGCCCTGCGCCGCGTCGGGGGAGTTTGCCCCTGTTCTAAATCTGTCCGCTGGGTGGCGGAGGACCACTTGTCCCCGGCGGTCTCGGCCGGCAACCCTGGGTAGATACCTGGTAGGTCGGACCCAAGAGTGAGCCTTTTTAGCCGCTTTGTCGTCTTGACCCTACCTCTCATTCCGCGCCTGATTGTGGGGAAGATCGCGCGGCGCTATGTTGCGGGCGAGACTCGGGAGGAAGCTCTCAGAGTCGCTCAGGCCTTGAGCAGTCGAGGCGCTATGGCCACTCTCGATCTCCTGGGTGAGGAGGTCTCAGAACGCCACAGGGCAGCTGAGGCAGTGGAGGAGTACATTCGACTCTTCGACGCGATCAACGAGACCGGTGCGATCGAGGGGTCTGGATTCGACGCAAATGTCTCGATCAAGTTGACGCTGCTCGGTCTCAAGATCGACGCGTCATTCTGCCGAGACAACGTCGAGCGGATTGCTCTCGCGGCCAAGAAGTATGGGAACTTCCTGCGCCTCGACATGGAAGATCGGTCCACAACAGACGGGACTCTCAGGATCTATCGTGACCTTCAAGGGCGGCTTGGGAACTTGGGGGTCGTATTGCAGTCCTACATGCGGCGAACCCTGCGGGATATTGACGAGCTGCCTGCAGAGGGAGCGAATGTTCGGCTTTGCAAAGGGATATATATCGAACCGCGTCGGGTAGCGTGGAAGGGCTTAGAGACAGTGCGTCGGAACTATGTGGCGGCCCTTGAAAAGTTGATTCGGCGCGAAATCTACGTCGGGATCGCAACCCACGACGAGTATCTGGTCTGCGCCGCGGTCGAGCTTCTCGACAGGTACTCAGTTCCTACAGACCGTTACGAATTTCAGATGTTGCTGGGAGTGGACGAAGAGCTTCGCAATACCCTACTGGACGGAGGCCACCGCCTGCGGGTCTACATCCCTTACGGTCGAGATTGGTATCAGTACTCGGTACGTCGCCTGCGCGAGAATCCCGAGATAGCCCGCCACGTCGCGCGCGCTATGTTCGGACTCCGCTGAGTCAAATTCGGGAGTGGCCTGTGTAGCGGCGAGTTGAGACCTGAGATGAGATGAATGAGACGGTCAATGCTATGAAGAATAAGCAGGTGACTCTCCTCCAGGTGCGGGACGATGAGACGGCCCGAGTTCACGAACAGGAGTGCTTTGCAAACGCGGGCAGACTGGCGATCGAAGACTTGCAGTGTATCGATCTGGTGCACGGCCCCCGGCTTGAATGGAGCCAGGTCGACCGATCCAATGCCCTGCTGATCGGTGGAGCCGGGGCCCACAGCGCGGTAGAAGACCATCCATTTACTGAATCTCTTACCGAAGTTGTGTTGCGCTGGATCGAAGTGGGCCGTCCAATATTCGGGTCGTGCTGGGGACATCACTTTCTGGCCAAGGCATTGGGAGGCGAAGTAGTGCATGATCGTGCCGGCAGTGAAATTGGCTCCTTCCCGATCACTCTCACCCCGCGCGGCGGAGAGGATCCACTGTTCGAGGAGGTGCCGGAGACCTTTGTGGCCCAACTGGGACACCACGATCGGGTCAAAAGACTACCCCCAGGAGCAGTCGAATTGGCCTTCTCCGAACGCTGTCGGAATCAGGCGTTCAAGCTCGAGAGTAGGCCGGTCTACGGAACTCAGTTTCATAGCGAGCTGGATGCAGAGCACCTTATGGATCGACTCCGCATGTATGACGAGGAGTACCTCGACGAGGAGACCAATGTTCAAAGCATAGCCGAGGCGCTGCGATCTTCTCCCCACGCACACACTCCATTGCGTCGTTTTCTCGAACAATTCGGCTAGGCCTCAACCACGCTCTTGGTGGTGTACAATACACTCGCTATTGTTGAAGTCGACATATCAACCCAAGTTGTAACTACGGAGGACAGGCATGCCTGCCGTGCAAGATTCTAGAGCCCTATCGCAGGTCGCGCTCTTTGAGGGCCTCGCTGAAGACGAATTGGAGAAGCTGAACGAACTTCTGCGGTCGAAGACTTTCGAACCAGGTTCCAACATCATAACCGTGGAGCAACCTGGAGAGGTGGTCTATATCCTCCTGGACGGAACCGTCAAAATCTATGTTGACCAGATGGATGGCTCTGAAGTTATCTTGGCCTTTCTGGGTCCGGGTGACACCTTCGGAGAGATGAGTCTCGTTGACAGTGTGGGCCGCTCAGCCAACGTGGTGACACTTGATCGATGTTCGTGTTTGGTGATGGATCTGAAGGCTTTCAACCACGGCCTTAAGACCATCAAGAATCTCAGCTACAATCTGGTCACGTTGATGACAAGACGATTGCGCTTGGCCAATGAACAGATTCAGGCCTTGTCGACCCTCGATGTGCGCGGCCGTGTCGCACGTCAAATTCTGGCCTTCGCCCGACAGTACGGTCGAGCCGATGCCGCCGACGGGATTCGTATCCCGTTACGCCTGACCCAAACAGATGTTGCTGCTCTCGTGGGGGCCTCGCGGGAGCGTGTCAACCAGGTGATCGTCGACTTCAAAGAGAGTGGCTACATCTCAGTAGACCCGAGTCACCATGTAACAGTGCATGATCTCCAAGCTCTGGTGAGCAGCTGTCAGTAACAGTGACTTGGTTGCTGCGCTGCTCAAGATCAAAATACCTTGCTTCAAGATCTGCACATCCGCAATCTAGCGGTTCTCTCAGAAGCATCAGTTCAGTTCGAAGCAGGACTCAATGTTCTGACCGGAGAGACCGGGGCCGGCAAATCGATCATTGTCGACGGGCTCTCTCTGTTGGCAGGTGCACGCGCCAATAACGATTTAATTCGCACCGGGGCTGACTCTCTCACTGTCACCGGGAGATTCCGTCCGTCCTCTACGACTCCTTCCGCCGTATCGGCAGAGGGAAGTTGGCGTGAGGTCTTGGAAGTGGCGGGCTTGGAGGTAGACGACGATGAGCTGGTTGTAGTGCGTGAGGTGAGTCGTGAAGGCCGTAATCGAGTATTCATCAACAACCAGCCCGCAACACTTCGGCTCCTGACTGAGATTGCTCCCCACCTTTTGCAGATTCATAGCCAACACGAGGAGCTTGGATTGGTCTCGCCCGAGTACCAGAGAGCCTGGTTGGATCAGGTCGGGGTAGGCCGCTCAGATGAGCTTCTGGGGCGATGTGCCGCCACCTTCGAGACCTATCGGGCGCTCCTGCAGCGCTTGGAACGGGCCTCCGGTAGCGAACAGCTCCGGCACGAACGGGTCGATCTCTTAAAATTTCAGATAAGTGAGATCGGCAACGCTCACCTAGAAGCGGGGGAGGAAGAGGGTCTCCGTGCTGAACGCGACACTCTCCGACATAGCGAGCATATCCAAGGCGCCCTACTTGCGGCGCTGGCCCTTCTGGCCGAAGACGAGGGCGCGGCGGCGGACCGACTTGCCCAAGGGCACCAACATATTCAGGAAATCGTCGAATGGGAGTCGGAAGGTAATGAATGGGCAGCTGAACTGAACGAACTACGCATCCGTACTGAAGAGGTAGCAGCGAGCCTGCGTCGCCGAGCTGCGCACGTGCGCAGTGACCCCAAGCGGCTGGATCAGGTCGAGGATCGCCTGGCGGAAGTAGAACGACTGGCAAGAAAATATGGGAGCGGTTCCCGCGAGATCTTGAACTATTATCAGCATGCCGGAAAGGAATTGGAAGAGCTGCAGCAGGACTCAAATAATGCCGAAGAGCTGTCAGTCGACCTGGCGAGGGCCCTCCAGGAGTATCGAGAGGCTGCTGTCGAACTATCGCAAGAGCGACGGGTTTGGGGCGAGCTGCTGGCAGAACGAGTGCATCAGCACTTGGAAGACCTGGCGATGGAAAAAGCGCGCTTCGAAGTCGGCTTATCCCGTCGCAAGCGGGGAGACAGCCCTCTGGTGATTAGCGGTGAGCCGGTCGAGTTTTCGGCCTTGGGATTCGATACCGTCGGATTCCAGCTCTCAGCCAATCCCGGAGAGGAGATCGCGCCGCTGAGCCGAATCGCGTCAGGCGGAGAGCTGTCGAGGGTCTACTTGGCCTTGCAGCTGGCGGTCAGGGGCTCCGGCCAAGCGCGCCCTTCAACTTTAATATTCGACGAGGTGGATTCTGGGATTGGGGGAGCCGAGGCAGACGCGTTGGGAAGTAAGCTCAAGCGCTTAGCCTCCGGAGGGCAGATTCTGGCAGTCACTCATCTGCCCCAAGTGGCGAGCTTTGCCGACCGACACTTCAAGGTCGGAAAGCGCTTGAAGCAGGGCCGGACCCACGCTTTCGTGAAGAGCTTGGGAAGTGAGGATCGCGTCGAAGAAATTGCCCGGATGTTGGCGGGGAAAACTGTTACCGAGGTTTCCCGGGTTCATGCTCGGGAGATGATTCAGAGCGGCAGGGGAAGCGGTAGATGAGACCGCTGGAGCAAGCTTCCAGGTCTGCGGAAGAATCGGGATGTCCTCGTTGGCGGGCAGGGGATCCGCCACGACACCTGCACCGGGTCTTGGACCGGGGTGGAGTGTTGGCGATCCCTACTTTCGCGGGTTACGGGCTTGCGGCTGATCCGCTCAGTCAAGTTGGGGTTGACGAAATTTTTCAGATAAAGCAGCGGGCAGCCGATAAGCCGCTGCCTGTAGTAGCGAGTTCGTTGGGGCAGTTCGAAGCGTTGGGAGCCGACTTCTCGGCCCTCGGTCTGCGGAGTCTAGTCGCTCTTTGGCCGGCACCTCTGACCATCGTAGTGGCCCTGGCGCGGCCGATTCCCGCAACGGCTGAAGGATCCAGCCTAGGGGTGAGAATACCCGATCATCCCGAACTGGCCGAACTGCTGGAGACACTGGGTCGGCCGCTCACTGCTACCAGCGCAAATCGGAGTGGTGCAGACCCCTGTCTCGATCCAATCGGACTCGATGACCTCCTGATCGGTTACGATGCGGTCATTGTGGATGTAGGGCGTCTTCCGGCCGGCAATCCGTCGACCGTGGTAAGAGTGGATTCGGACTCCGGGGTTACGGTGCTGCGCCAGGGGCGTTATCCTGAGCGACACGTGTTCGATGCCTTCCAGTCAACGAACACGCCGGGAGTAATTTCCGCAGTTTCTGTGGAAATCCCTGCGGACGATTCCAGGTAACCAGTGCCGCATAATGAGCGATGCGAAATGCATAGATATTTGTGCACCCTGACTTGGCTGGGTCTCTACCTCCTGATCGGAGGCGGGGCGACGTGGGCGACGAGCGGGTCGGTCTCAGGTTCGGCGACCCCGACGATCCCGATCGAAGAGCTCAAACCCGGCCAGAGGGGGTTCGGCCTGTCGGTATTCTCCGGCACGGAACCCGAGCGCTTCGAGGTCGAGGTTGTGGGGGTCTGGGAGAACGTCAAGCCTGGGATCAGTTTCCTTCTGGCGAAGCTCGAGGGGCATGGTCTCGAGAAGTCGGGCGTGATCGCGGGAATGAGTGGCAGTCCGGTCTATTTTGACGGGCGACTGGCAGGGGCAGTGGCCTTTTCGTGGCCTTTCTCGAATGAGGCGATCGCAGGAATTACTCCGATAGGAGCGATGCGGCGCCAGAGTAGAGTTTCGCTCAGCCGGACGCAGCGGCCGGTGGGCGCTGCCCCGCTGGAGCCGGCTGACTTTGCGACAGGCGAGTTTCCATTAAGTCTTCTCACCGATCAACTGCGCAATTTTTCGGGCGCCTTGTTCGGCGATGCTCAAGCGGGAGTTCAGTGGAATTCTGTCGGATTCGGTCCCAAGGTACTCGACCTCCTAGCTGCCAACCTGGGAAGTGTCGTCCCGGCCGGAACCACCCATACTGACTTGCCGAGCGAGTTGCCGCCTGGTGCCAGCGTTGCAGGAGTGTTGGTAGACGGCGATTTGCGCATGGCGGTCACCGGCACGGTCACCGATAGAGAGGACGAGCAGGTTCTCGCCTTTGGACATCAATTCATGGGTGTCGGTCCGCTCGAATTGCCGATGGCGACCTCGAGCGTGGTGACGGTGATCTCGAATCAATTGACCTCATTCAAGATCGCGAACATCGGTCAAGTGGTGGGTGCTTTCGACATGGACCGCGCCACCGGCGTTCGAGGTCAGCTCGGTCTAGTGGCACCGACACTGCCCGTCAGGATCGCTGTGCAGAGCGAGCCTGTCCACCAATTCAATCTCGACATCGCGAGAATTCCGAAAACAACGGCGGTACTTGTTGCTATCTCGGCGCTTGCGGCACTGGAGTCTTCCAGTCAGACCGGAGGAATTCAGGGCTTGGATATGGAGGCACGACTGTCC
>JAZFTL010000480.1:0-2650 GCA_036446675.1 Thermoanaerobaculia bacterium | reverse complement strand
CGTATCCCCATGCTTCTACTGGCCATTGCGCTGACCACCCTCACCGACTCCGCAGTCGCCGGAACCGCCCCCCTCGACACCCCCTGGCCCGGCAGTACCCCCGAGCTCTTCGCCCCCGGCGTCGTGAACACCGACGGCGTTGAGATCAACCTCGTCTTCGATCGGGACTACACGGAGTTCTTCTTCGCCCGGACCGTGGACAAGGTCTTCTTCGTCTACACGTCCCGGCTCGTCGACGGAACGTGGACTGCCCCCGAACGCCTCGACCTCTACCCCGAGGGCGTCCGCGGCGAAGCCGTCGACATGGCGCTGTCGCCCGGCGAGCACTCGCTCTACTTCCTGGGCATCACGCCCGAGGGTGATACGACACAGAGCGACATCTGGGTCTCCGAGCGCACGGACGAGGGGTGGTCTCCAGCGCGACGCCTCGGACCATCGGTGAACACCGAGCACAGCGAGTTCTACCCGACGGTCGTTGCAGACGGCAGCCTCTACTTCGTCAGTGATCGGCCGAGCGAGCTCGGCCCGCGCAACCTCTACCGGGCGGCCCGTCGCGCCGACGGCAGCTTCGAGCCGGCGATTCCGATCGGCCCTCCGATCGACACGGAGCAGGGCAAGGGCGACACCTTCGTCGCGCCAGACGAGAGCTACCTGATCTTCAAGTCCAGCGACCGCGAGGGCTATGGCTCCGGCGATCTCTTCGTCGCGTTCCGTACCCCTGATGGCGGCTGGACCGAGCCGAAGAACATGGGCCCGGTGATCAACACCGAGGAGCTCGAATTCTGCCCGATGGTCTCACCCGATGGGCGGTGGCTCTCGTTCTCGCGTCGCTACGGCGAGACCTGGCCCACGACGACCGACGCGGAGATCTACTGGATGGACGCGTCGATCATCGAGGATCTGCGGGAGGACTGAGGATCAGCGATTCGCGGAGCGAAGTGGCCCTCGCATTAGGTCCTAGCCCGGGGGCAACTTTGGGAGCATCTCATCGATCTTAACCTCTGTATTCTACGTGGCATCAACACCTTGCTCGGCGTATTCGGTAGTCGCCGCCTCCACCATTTAACTTGTTGTGCGCCAAAGTTTTAACTTTGCAGATCCCGCCGCCGTATTGAATTCCGCTAATATCCACTCTCCAACATAAGTCCACAGAACCACACAGGGCCGACCAGAACGAGATCCGAAACAACCAAAGGACACGCGTGACTCTGTTCCGTATTTGCCTGATTGGGCTAGTTCTCCTGATAACCCTTCCCGAAACGGTATCAGCTCAATGGACTTCCCCCAGACCCTGTTCGGGAGATAGCCGAGCGGTTGGGAGTCTCGAGCCACAGTCTGAGGCTCAGGTGATCATTGAGCGGTGGAGGCAGTTCTACAATCGGGAGCGGCCACACAGCTCGCTGGGATACCGGGTGCCGGCACCGGAGGTGATTCAGCCTATCCAACGGCTGGTCGTCCAAGCATAGGAAGTGGTACAACCGTTAGGGGCAGGTCACATCTGATCAGGTCCAACTGGGTTTCAGCAGGAACAAACGAGGAGAAAACGGGATTCTTGTTGCTTTTCACTTCTAGTCTTGATGCTTGCTGGGTTTAGCCGGCTCAAGACGAAGTGCGGGAACTAAGAGAGAAAAGAGCTGATCACCTGTTAGAATCTGTCTGTAGTTTCTCCAAATTTTGTTTCGTCAGCAGGAGACGGTCAGAACACAATGATCGGTAAGACCCTCGTCCACTACAAGATTCTCGAAAAGCTTGGCTCCGGAGGCATGGGCGATGTCTACCGTGCTCAAGACGCCAAACTGGAACGGGACGTGGCCCTCAAGATCCTCCCACTGGAGATGGCCGATGACCCTGAGCGCCGGAAGCGATTTGAACGCGAGGCCAAGGCAATTGCCGCCCTCAAACATCCCCACATCGTCACAATCCATTCGATAGAGGAGAGCGAAGGCTCGCACTTCATTACCATGGAGCTGGTGAAAGGCAGAACGCTTTCCGACATCATTTCGACCGGCAACCTGAGCCTGGCGCAGTTCTTCGAGCTGACCATTCCCTTGGCCGATGCGGTGGCCAGCGCACACGCCTCGGGGATCATTCACCGGGATTTGAAGCCCGACAACATCATGCTTGACGCTGATGGGACCCTCAAGGTGCTGGATTTCGGTCTGGCCAAGATGAGCGTTCGCGATTCCGAACTGACCTCCGGCGGCGACATGCCTACCGAGATCCTTACCCAACCCGGTATGATCATGGGCACCCTCCCCTACATGTCCCCAGAACAGGTCCAGGGACTGCCCGTCAATGCGCCGAGCGACGTCTTCTCGCTGGGTGTCATCTTCTACGAGTTGGCCACCGGACGTCGCCCTTTTGGGGGGACCTCAACGGCGGAACTGGCTTCGTCCATTCTTCGTGATGAACCGACTCCACTGAACGATGTGCGGTCCGATTACCCGGCCGCGCTCCATGCTGCGGTGAGTCGTTGCCTGGAGAAGAACGCTCACGCTCGTTACGCAACCGCAGGAGAAGTTCTGGCCGCTCTCGAAACGGTTGAGCGATCCCCCGCAACCCCGACCCCGGCGAGCGCAGATCCCTCGGGCGGGACTATTGCTGTCTTCGACTTCGAGAACATTACCCGCGATTCGGCCGCCGATTGGCT
>JAZFTL010000479.1:0-4983 GCA_036446675.1 Thermoanaerobaculia bacterium | reverse complement strand
GGCAACTTGAGATCGCCATTGAAGAAGCGCTCGCACTCTATACGGAGTACTCGGATCTCGTGATCCAATCGCTTGATCGTATCCTCGTGTTTCATCGGCATCTACACTAGAATTCTAGTCTGACTGCGACTCAGAACAATGAAACACCCCCCTGACACTCGACGTCAACTGCCCTCCGTCGACCGCCTTCTGAGTCACGATTGTCTGGCTCGTCCGATCGCATTATATGGCAGAAAAATAGTCAAACGGCAAGTCCGCACCGAGATCGAAAGAATACGTAGTCTTATGGAAGCGGCAGACTCGAGCGGTCAGACCGGGCTCCAAGAGGCGATCGAGACCCTTGCAGAGAGGGTTGCAGAGCAGTTGACAGCCAATCTCGATCGGCCCTTGCAGCGCATCATTAACGCGACCGGAATTCTGGTGCATACCAATTTAGGTCGGTCCCCTCTGCCCGACCAACTGGCGCGCAGCCTGCCCGCGATGCTAGACGCCTCCTGCAGTCTGGAAATCAACATGAAGACGGGAGAACGCGGCGACAGGGGGCTCCGAGCGGCGCATTTATTGACCGCGCTCACCGGAGCCGAAGACGCCATCGTGGCAAATAACAACGCTGCCGCCTTGCTCTTGATACTCGTTGGCTTAGCGGCAGGCAAGGAAGTAATCGTATCGCGCGGTGAGCTCGTGGAGATCGGCGGCTCCTTTCGCATTCCCGATATTCTGAACACTTCAGGGGCTCGATTGATCGAAGTAGGCACTACGAACCGGACCCGGTTAGCAGATTATGCGCGGGCCGCAGGCGCCGAAACGGCTCTGTTGCTCAAGGTGCATCCGAGCAACTATCGCATTTCCGGTTTCGTTGAATCCGTCGCTGCTGCAGAGCTAGTGGATCTCGGCCGGCGGTGTGGGGTGCCGGTGGTCGTCGACGAAGGCAGTGGGCTGCTGCGACCCCATTCCGCACCGCAGCTCGCCGGCTCGCCCAGTGTCGAGGAACTCATTACTGCGGGTGCCGACCTGGTCTGTTCCAGCGGCGACAAGTTGCTGGGTGGGCCTCAAGCAGGGTTGATCATGGGCAGCGCCGAGCTGGTGAGACAGCTCCGTAACCTTCCTCTGTACAGAGCCCTGCGTACCGATCGCGCTACCTTTGCTACCCTGGAAGGAGTCTTGCGAATGCACCTCAAAGGGGAAGAACTGCCACTCGATCGTCTCTGGGTTGATGCTGTAGCACATGGCGAACGCCTGGCGAAAGTGGCTGAGCGGCTCGGCGGCACAGTTGTTCCGGCCGAGGCATTCTTAGGCGGTGGCTCTGCTCCGGAGATGCCGATCATGGGAGAGGCGGTCTCGATGCCTGGGGATTCCAAGCTCCTGAACCGCTTGCGACTCGGTTCACCCTCAGTCGTGGGGTATCTTCGCAAGGAACATTTGATTTTGGACTTGAGAACCGTCGATCCTAAAGATGACGAGGGCTTAATTGAGGCGGTGCAGCATGCACGGTAACCACTGTTTGACGAGTGAGTGGAGCAGAAACGCCGTTCCGGGTTTCTCCCGTAACCTTCTGAGGACCTTGAGATCGTGTCTGCGGGCCGGATTCTAGTCGTTGAAGATCGTGAGTCTCTGCGCACGATGTTACAGCGTGCCCTGGTGCAGGACAATTATGATGTCTCGGTAGCGGAAGATGGTGCCGCGGGCATTCGACAGGTGCAGGAAGAAGAATTCGACCTGGTCTTGACGGATCTGAGGTTGCCGCATGGGTCGGGTATCGAGGTGCTGCGAGCCTGTCAGGAATTACCCGCCGGCCCTCCGGTTGTGGTGCTTACCGCCTATGGGACCGTGGAGAGCGCGGTCGAAGCGATGAAGCTCGGAGCGATCGATTTTCTCGAAAAACCGGTCGATCTCGACGAACTGTCCGGGCTCATCAAGAATATCGTTGGAAGCGACGTAGAGGGCGATGGCTTTACCCCTCCGGGCGGATCGAAAATCGTTGGTCGCCACCCGCGGCTGAGGGCGGCGATACGACTCCTCGAGAGGGTGGCGGGCACGGAGAGCACGGTGCTGCTGCGTGGTGAGAGCGGCACAGGAAAAGAACTCTTCGCGCGTGCCGTGCACCTTTTGTCGCCTCGAAGTAAGCGCCCGTTCGTGGCTGTGAACTGCGCGGCGATTCCTGAAAATTTGTTGGAGAGCGAACTTTTCGGGCACGAGAAAGGAGCCTTTACGGGAGCGCATCAGCTTAGAAAAGGCCGCTTCGAGCAGGCCGCGGGAGGTACACTTTTTCTCGACGAAATCGGAGAGTTGAGCCCGGCAATGCAGGGCAAGGTGCTGCGGGTCCTGGATCAACGCACTTTCGAGCGGGTCGGTGGGAATCGCACTCTGCACGCCGATGTTCGGCTGGTTGCCGCCACCAATCGCGACCTCGAGTCATCGGCCGCCGCCTCTGACTCTCGCAGCCTCGGTCACTTCAGAGCGGATCTCTTCTACCGATTGAATGTATTTCCCATCGAATTACCCCCTCTGCGCGACCGCGCCAGCGATATTGGGCTCCTGACCCGGCACATTCTCGGCGATCTGGCCAAGCGGTTCGAGCGCCCCCTGCTCCAGTTGACACCGGCCGCCAAAAGCCTCTTGAGCTCTCAAACTTGGCCCGGGAACGTGCGCGAACTGGCCAATGTTCTGGAGCGTGCCGTGATCCTGAGTGATGGTCCACGCGTGGGAGTAAAAGGCCTCAAGGAGGTGCTGTTTGTGTCCGTTGCAGCCGCTGAAAAAGAAGCGGTGCGCTCGGCGTTGATCACCAGCGGTGGTGATAAACGGAAAGCTGCGACGAGTCTTGGACTGAGCTACCGCACTCTATTGCGAAGAGTGAAGAAGTACGATCTGGAAGGGGTGCCGAAATACCGGTAGAGGCCGCCCCCTATCTCGGGATGCGAGAAATCCGTGTCCGGAGTTAAGTCCGACTCGAGATCGGGTCGGTTAGAACACCTCTAGGTCACTGTCGGCGGCTTCACCTTCAACATCCGGACGGGGTGTGGCGAGTGAGAAAGTTGCGGTTTCAAATGCAACTGTCGAGAAGTTGAAAATCTCCGGAAGATCGATGCGAAAGTTAGTCCGACGCTGAGGAGAGAGTGCCTGGGCGTTGAGCTGAGCATCTCGCGCCAGAATAGCGTCCCCATTCTCGTCATAGAAAACTGCGGAGAGCACGATGCCGGCAAGGGGCGCGGCACCCTGGTTTTCGAGGGTCCCGGTCACAATAAGGCCGTTGTTCTCTGGAGCGTCAGCCCGATCCCAGGCGGTGATGACGAGTCCGCCACCGGGATTTTCAGGGGAAGTACCCCCCCGGTTTGCCCGAGCGGCATCTCTCTCGGCCTCATACTCATCATGGGAGACATTTGCGTCGGTGATCACGAACGATGCGATCTTTTTTGGAGGCGTTTCGACCGCTGTGGGAGTCAGTTGCTCTTCGCGGCCACTGAGCGACAGATCGGTGCTGCTTGGGAGGTCTACCTTCGACAGTCGTAGGGAAGCCAAGCTTCCATTCGGCATCGAGAAGACCACTAGATTTCCCCTCACTTCCCAGGCCCCAGCGGTCTCCACCACAGAGCCATCCTTCAAGACGAGCCAATCCCCTTCCAAAGTACATACGGAGGCTACAAACAACAGGCTCGCGGCACAGACGATCGTGAAAATCTGTCTCATAAATAGTCCTCCGCTTCCTCTCTGAACGCCTCGTTCCTAGTATTCCCGCCAGTTCTTCATCACCACGCAGGTCGGTATTGGCGCGATGAACTGAAGGGTAGTATCTGCCGCCAGCGCCTTGATGTCAACGCGATATTCGGCGAACCTACAAGCTTCAGGAAAGAGTCCCTTGAGCGTTTCCATGACCGCTCTGAGTTCGTCGGTCAGATCATCTGCTGTAGATGTGGCGGTGCCCCCTCCGGTGCCCCCCCCGGTAGTATCTACATTCTTGTTTTGACCCGGTTCGGTGAACGGGTTGGTGATAAAGGCACTCACTGTTTTGAACCGAGTCATATCGCCCGACTCGTCGGTCAGAAAGCCGTTGCCGTTGGTGGTGTTGACCACGAAAACATTGCTGCTACCACTGGCAGAGCAGCCTTCACCAGGCAGCTCTTCACAGACATCGGCGCCATCGCCAAGGCCGTCGATCTCTATCAAGGGTTGGAATGACGAGAAGAAAGAGACCCCCGAAAGCGCGAAGGCGTCGGTAATCACCCGCTCCTTCGGCTCGAGCTCGATAAACCAGCCGCGCTGGCCCTCGGGACGGGTGAGCAGGAAGTCATCGAAGGTCGTGAGGAACGACTCGTCGGCGCTGAAGTTGGCGAGCCCCGTTGGGCTGATCGGGGTGGGCAGGGTACTCATGCCGCCGAGCCATTCGGTGTCGTCCACAACGACATAGAAGTGCTGGAGTACGGAGTCGTTGGAAAAGAGGTCCTCGCGGTCGCCGGTGCCGAAAGAGATGGCGTACTGCCCCAACTTGGCGACGAAGAGGACCGAAGGCCGGTGATAGATCGGGCGGCGCGCATCGACTCCGGCTCCGGCCGGGCCGACCGGCGCGAGCGTGTCGAAGATCGGATAGGGTTCCCAATTCGAATCGATGATGCGCTGAACAGTGTGGTCGAAACCGTTAACGTCCAGCACAGGGAGGTCTTCCAACCCCGGCAGATCCCCTGGGATGTCGAGATCGACACGATAAATCAGACCACCGGTCGTGGGGATATAGATGCGATTGATATAGCCGCTCTGGTCGGTGTCTACCGCGGCCGGTTCGCTGGGTGCGGCTCCCAGCAGGCGACGCTTGTAGATCGCTTCGCCGGTCTCCATGTCCACCATGTAGAGCCAGTGCCCTTGGGTAGTGGTATCGATGTATGTTGGGAGGTCCGCGGTAGCGACAGACCCGGGAATGGGATTCTTATCGCTCCCGGGATCCTGCTTGAGCCCGCCGCCAAAAATGGCGACCGCTTTTCGGCGGTAGAACTC
>JAZFTL010000478.1:0-2682 GCA_036446675.1 Thermoanaerobaculia bacterium | reverse complement strand
AAATGACTACCTTGTACTCCCATCCCCACGGATCCGAGTAGGAGCCCAGATATCTGTTCCAAGAAGCTCTCACCTGAGGTGCGTCGGGTCTCGGAGACTCCGCTGCCGCAAGAGCCGCACCCAGCACTCTGTAGATCTCGTTGCTAAAGAAGCTGGGACTGCCGTCGTCGGCGTTGACCATGGCGATAACAGCCATCTTTTCGCCGGGCACCATCAATAGGTGAGTGTGGCTGCCCCCGATCCAACCACCGTGGGAAACGAACGTCTTGCCGTCGCGGTGCGAGATGCCGAAACCCAGCCCACGACCTCCGGTCCAACTCGGATACACCCAGTGGGGTCGCTGCATTTCGAGCAACGAACTGCCCTTCAGAACTTGCTCGCTTTCAGCTGCCGGTCCGGTCCGAAACTGCAGTGCGGCAAACCGGGCCATATCATGGACGTTTGAAACCATGTCGCCGGCAGCAGCCATTCCGTTCATGGAGTAATAGTCGAATATCTTGCGACTGCCGTCGGACATTCTTCGCATGTAGCGTGTGACCATCCGGCTACGGTGCTGCGCTGTAGGCGCGGCACTGGTGTGCCGCATTTCTAAGGGATCTAGAATGTGACTCGCAATATAGTCGGGGTAGGCCTCCTGTGACACCTCTGCCACGAGCTCTCCAAGCAGGGCCATACCTAGGTTGGAGTACTTATACCTGGTAGCAGGGGGATAAACCGCGGTTTGACTGGGGACGACTGAACGTACCTCCTCCCGACTCGGAAATTCATGGGTGGTCCAGTAGGGAAACGCTGCCTCCCGTGGGAGGCCTGAGGTATGAGTGAGCAGGTGGCGAATAGTGATCGGCGTGTTGTCTTCGAAGTTCCTTTTGAGCTCGAACCACGGTAGGTACTTGTTCACGGGATCATCGAGTCGGAGTCTGCCGTTGTCGCGAAGTTGCATGATCGCGGTCGAGGTGAACAGCTTGGTAATCGATCCGATCCGGAAAATGCTGTCCGGTGTCACTGAAGTTTGAGCCGCAATGTCGCTGAAACCGTAGCCCTTGGACCAGACCAGGTCTTGATCATGGACGAATCCCACCGCGAGGCCTGGAATATTGCGGTGAATGATTTGCTCTTCAATCCAAAAATCCAAGAGCTTCACTGCGTCGGCCAGTCTGGAAGTGTCTACGGCCTCGGCGTGACTCTGCGGAGAGACCAGCGACAAGAGCACTCCTGCTGCAGCGACGACTTTCAATCGAGATACAAGGCGAAACATTTGCTTTTTCTCCGAGTAAAATCGGCTCTCAGCCGGTTTGAACCCAAGTGACGAATCCAGGTCATCGCAAAAGGGTCGCCTGCCGCAATCATTTGCGAGCAAAGACGAGCAGGGCATCAGCGTTCATTCTGTCACCCGAGAGATCAGAGGGTGAGTTGATGGTGTTCCCGTCGATCACCATTGATGTGGAACCGCCTCCATCGAGGTTCATTGCG
The DNA here is from genome assembly GCA_036446675.1 of Thermoanaerobaculia bacterium. Lineage (GTDB taxonomy): Bacteria > Acidobacteriota > Thermoanaerobaculia > Multivoradales > JAHEKO01 > JAZFTL01. Next base: position 1,212 of record JAZFTL010000478.1, on the reverse strand, counting down.
CTCTCGGCGCCCAGCTCCAGGAACAGATCAGTCAGCTCGCGCAGGGTCATGCCGACACTCTTACGGGGCTGCCTTCCGTCGACCGTGACCAGCAAGAGCGTCCCGTTCGGTCGGACACCGACGGCGGTTCGCGGGTGCCGCGCCAGGAAAAATGTCTGACTGATCGACTCACGTTCCGGCGTTTCGATGCGTCGCCCCCTCCACAGTAACAGGGGACCGCCGCCGACAATCCATTCAGCCTTGGACCAGTCTTGATCCGACTCGGTGCCGAGCGGTATGAGGCTTAGATCGAGTCTTACCTCGGCTCCGACCTTGAACATAGCGAGGTGTGCGTCGGATGCTCGACTGCCCATGGAAATGAGGTAACCCGCTGGTGGAATGTTGGAGCTGCCGCGCGCCTGTCGAATTTCCGTGATCTTGGCGTCGACGACCACTACTTCGGCTCCCCCAGGAGAAGTCAAGCTCGTCCGGTGAAACTCGGGAGTGTAAACGATGATTTCGTTCTCTTGGCGGGCTCGATTGAGACCGTCGACTTCGATTGGATCCTGTCCTGAGAGAAAGATTCGGCTGCGCAGGCCGAGCCGCCCGAAAAGGGAGCGAGTGCGACCCTGTGCAGAGTAGAAACCCACTGCGGCACGGCCCCGATCGGGCTCGGACAACAGCCTACCCTCGATCATCAGGACTCCTTGGGAATCACCCCGGGTGAGTCCGCTCTCGAGATAGTAACCTCCATTGATTGCCGCCAACGCTCCCTGTCGGGCCGCCAGGTTTGCGGTGGTTTCGACGCCGATTGCGGTGTCGTAGGCGTGCGCGACTCGGACACTCATGAGTTCGGGATCGGCGATCAGGACATGAATCGACCACGGGCCCGTGGGACTCGAAATGTCCTGACGAATCTCCTGAATCCTCAGACCCTGTGAAGGTTCGAGCTGACTGATGCGCTCTTGCATCTCCACGGCTCTTCGCCGATCGGAGAACCTGCCCACGACGATGTCGTAGGACCCCGCAGAATAGATCGGCGTGCCGGAAATGGCGGCTTGCTGGAGGGCGCGGATCCGCGCGTCGGCGTCCCGTTGCTTGCGGTAGGTTCCAGCAAGCACCCGATAGACGAGCCGATTGTCGACTCGTCCTCGATGCATCGTAAGGTGTGTCAAGCCTGGGGCGATGGTCTCTTCGAAGGTTTCTCGGCTGAGCGCCGGAGCATTCTTTTCG
>JAZFTL010000477.1:0-8602 GCA_036446675.1 Thermoanaerobaculia bacterium | reverse complement strand
TGGCAAAATACCTGCGTCGGGAGATTCAGCTGAACGATGCCGATCACAAGAAGGAATTCAAGGGTACCGACGAAGAGCTTCAGGCCATTGTTGACTGGCTTCTCGAACAGAAGACTGACGGTTAAATTCAGAGTCGTTCCTTTGCCGAGTGAAGAGGCGTTTAAGATGCGGGGCAACTAGGTGGAAGTAAACCATGGTCTGGTGGCTGTCGTCCTGGCAACCATCGCTCTTGTCGGCATCTTGGCCTTTAGGCCGTCGCTGACGGTGCCGCGAAGGGGAAAAATTCTTGCCTTTCTCGCCTTCTTCATTCTTCCAATTATTCTGATGGCGGTCGGAACGTCAGATCATTTGGAGCACTCCAAATCGACTGAGTTTTGCCTCTCATGCCATGTTATGGAGCCGTATGGTGAGAGCCTTTATATCGATTCTGGAGAATACCTTCCAGCGAGCCACTTCCAGAACAATCGCATCCCAAGCGATAAGGCCTGCTTTACTTGCCACACGACCTACACCATGTACGGCGATTTGAAAGCCAAAATTCAGGGTCTAAGGCATGTCCTAGTCAATTACCTTGGTGAAATTCCCGACGAACTCGAACTCTACTTGCCCTATTCGAATCGAGAGTGTCTTCACTGTCACGGCTCAGCCCGATCATTCTTGGAAGGCGAGTTTCACATCGACATGCTGGCTGAGCTGGAATCGAACGAGCTCTCTTGCTTGGAGTGTCATGAGTTCGTCCACGATATTGCTGGGTTGGGCGAGGCCGATCTGTGGAAGGGTGGTGAGGAGTGATCAGACCAAGCGCCCGCTCTGGCCGACGTCTCAAGTTTGCCGCCGTTTTTCTTTCACTAGGACTGGTGGTACAGGCCGTCACGCTTTTCTGGGCCCACCCCACAGCATTTTTGGTGTTTATTTTGGTTGGGGGTTCGCTCACTGCAGCTGGGATCGTGCTGTTTCTGCTATCAATAGTGTCTGAATAGACCGCTTGCGCTGCGGCAGCTTATTCGCCCGAGAGCTGACCGATTTTCAGGGCCAGGCTGACCAACACCAACAGGATGATCACCAAGGCAGCCGCTACACGCTAGCGCCGGAAGGTCAGCGCCTTGACCCCCGCTTGGGGTCAAGAGTCGACCGGCGTTTCTTGAGCCGGTCGACGTGTCTCGGCGCCTCTCACAGAGCTATTTCTGTTCATAACCGGGGATGATCCTGCAGCACGGTACCACCTCCAAAAGACTCCTTTAGCCCGCTCTGAGAGAAGCAGCTCGGACCGGGGCTAGCCTACCCCGACGGGTTGGGGCCGGCACACCCATCTACCCAATTTACCCCCATCCAAAGAGGCGTTGTTTGTTGGCGGCGAGGAGTCTTACTCTCTCTATGTGGACAATGAGATCAAGAAAATTGAGGACCTAGAGATCCAGAAAGTGGTCTCTTGATGACTGGGACAGGGCCGTGCTCTCCTTAAGCCAAACCACCGGTTATGCAATTCAAGCGCTAGGGTGCCTCGCCCGCTGTGGCGAGGAGTGGCATCTGGCCAAGGACATTGCAGATTGCAGCGATGTGCCGCTGCCCTATTTGCAGAAGATTCTCCACACCTTGCGGGTCGTAGGCCTCGTCGAGGCCAAGCGGGGTTATCGGGGAGGTTTCAAGTTAGTGAAGCCGGCTGAGGAGATATCCCTTCTCGAGGTGGCCCAGTGTCTAGACCCGGAGATTCGAGAGCCGCGCTGCCTGCTCGGATTCCGAGCTTGCTCGGATGAGTCAGCCTGTTCGATGCACCACTTTTGGGAGCCGGAGCGCCGCCGCCTCCTCGCGGAGCTGGGGCGGATGACCGTGGCTGAGGTGGTGGATTCCGGAGCGACGATGATCGGCCACGGTGAGAGTGGGCTAGCTCGTGAGAATCAACCGCGCATCGCAGAAGGCCGAACGGAGAGGGCTCACACCTAAAGCGTTAGAACAAAGGAGACCGGTGATGGCAGAAGCTCAGGAAAGACGTGACGCAGCAGCTACGAACGATCGTCGCCGCTTCCTGACCGGAATGCTCGCGACGGCGGCAGGAACCGCTGGGTTCCTCCAGGCGCTGTCGGCTCAGGAGGCGGAGATTCCACTAGGCGTGGCCGAAAGCAATCTGCCGCTGGGAAAAGTCTATCGGCCGGTCGTTGAGGAAGAGATCGGCGAGGATCACAACGTCGCCAGGTAGCGACACGGGGGAAGAAATGGAGCCGAGCGTCGTTTTCAACATCCAGCCGGGCCCCTACTGGGATTGGAGAATCGCTCTCGATCTCTTCTTCGGTGGTGCCGGCGTCGGTGCGTTTGTGTTTGCTGTCGGCATGGATACTGCTTTCAAGGGGGTCTACCACCGAATCACTCAGACGGCGGCCTATCTGGCGCCGCTGTTTGTGATCCTTGGGTTGACGCTCTTGCTCGCCAAGCTGGGTCGGCCGTTTCAGCTCTTTCAGACTTTCTTCAACTTTGCGCCCACTGCACCGCTCTGGTGGGGCGGGATCTTCCAGACCACCTTCGTGATCGGCAGCTTCTGGTACGCGCTCAAGTGGCGGCGCATGGATCCCGATCCAGGCCGCAGAACGCTCGGCTGGCTGCTGGTGCCTTTTGCGCTGATCGTGGGTGCCTACCATGGGCTGTTGCTCGCGGTGGTGACTGCCAAGCCGCTGTGGAACACCGGGCCAACCGTCGTTGCGGCGCTGCTCGGGTTTGTCGTGACCGGCATCGCTGCAGTGATGCTGGTTCATCTGGTCCGGATGCGCGTCGCCGGCCGGTTGCGCACCGGCGAGCACCTGGACAGGTTCCTAAATGACCTGGGACCGGTGCGAAATATCTTAGGGGCGGCGTTGGTCCTTCAGCTCGGCACCTGCTTCCTCTGGTGGTTGAGCCTCAACTTCGGCTCGCTGCAAGACCAGCAGGCCCTGGCCGCGGCCAATGCCCGCTACGGGTTCATGTTCTGGTGGCTGGGAATCGGACTTGGTCTGCTGCTGCCTCTGGCGCTCGGCGGCTACGCGTTTCTTCGAGGCGAGGCGACCCATCGAAAACTCCAGGTTAACGTGATCCTCCTGACCAGCGTGTTGATTCTGGTCGGAGGCTTCTTCTTCCGTTTGGCCGTCGTCCTCGGCGGTCAGGTGGATCTACCAGTCCCGAGTCTTTCCTGAGAGGTCACGGTTATGATCGAGAGAACCAGATCGAAGAGCAAAGCCTCGGACATTGCTGCCGAGGTGTCGCGACGCGGTTTCCTTCAAGGCGCTGCCGGAATCGGCCTCGTCGCCGCCGCGGGCGGCGGGCCGCTGCTGACCTTCTTCGCCCGCGATATCAGCGCCGCGACCGGTCAACTGACGGCGCGCTGGGTCGCCTCGACCTGCCAGGGGTGCACGACATGGTGCCCGGTGCAGGTACAAGTCATCGGCGGGCGGGCGGTGAAGGTCAGGGGTAATCCCCTGTCCAAGGCCAATCACGGTGAGATCTGTCCGCGGGCGCATTTGGCCCTCCAGCAGGTCTACGACCCGGACCGCATCAAGGTGCCGATGAAGCGCACTAATCCCAGGAAGGGACGGAACGAAGACCCGGGCTTCATTCCCATCTCCTGGGACGAAGCCCTGGACATGCTTGCCGAGAAGATGATGGAGCTGCGGCGCAACAGCGAGACCCACAAGTTCGTTCTATTCCGGGGGCGCTACAGCTACATGCGAGACATCATCTACTCGGCCGTTCCCAAGGTGTTCGGCTCTCCGAACGGTATCAGCCACTCGGCCATCTGTGCCGAGGCGGAGAAATTCGGCGCCTACTACACCGAGGGCTTTTGGGACTACCGCGACTACGATCTCGAGCACACGCGTTACGTGCTTTGTTGGGGGGCGGATCCGTTGTCGTCCAACCGGCAGGTGCCTCACGCGATCAGTATCTGGGGCCACGTGCGCGATCGAGCGACGATTGCGGTGGTCGACCCGCGTCTTTCAGCCACCGCCGCCAAGGCGAACGAATGGCTACCGGTCCTCCCCGGTGAAGACGGCGCGCTGGCGGTCGCGATGGCCCACGTGATCCTTACCGAGGGGCTATGGAGTCGCGAGTTCGTGGGCGATTTCGAGGATGGAGGGAACCTCTTCCGGCCATCCGAGACCGTCGACGAGGCGAGCTTCGAGGAGATTCACACCCATGGAGTGGTCCGATGGTGGAACCTCGAGTTGAAGGATCGCACTCCCGAGTGGGCGGAGACCCAGTGCGGTATCCCTGCCGATCAGATTCGTCGAGTAGCGATCGGATTCGCCGAGGCTGCGCCGGCGGCGATCAGTTGGCTCTCGCCCGGCGCCAGCATGCAGGCGCGGGGCGCCTACTCGGCGCTGGCCGCACACGCGCTCAACGGGCTCGTCGGCTCGGTGGATAGCAGGGGGGGGGTGGTTCAGAAGACCAAGGTCCCAGCTGGCGGTCTGCCCGACCTGGCACCTTATCAGGACAAGCTTGCCAAAACGCTCTCCAAGCAGCCGAAGATGGACCAGCGCGGCACACTCGCGTTCCCCGCGCTCAACAAAGGCAAAAGCGGCGGCGGCGTCGTCACCAACAACGCCGCAGACGCGATCCTGGCCGAGGATCCCTATGAAATCAAGGTGGCGATCGCCTACTGGGCCAACTTCGCCTTCTCCTGCTCCGGCACCGAGAGGTGGGAGCAGGCGCTGACCAAGTTGCCCTTCTTCGCGCACGTTACGACCCATGCCTCCGAGATGACCCACTTTGCTGACCTGGTTCTGCCGGCGGCACATCAGATGTTCGAGAAATGGAGTTTCCTCAAGTCGAAGCAGAACCTGCACGGCTACTCGAGTCTCACCGAAAGGGTGATCGAACCGATGTGGGACGTACGGCAGGACGAGACCGAGGTGCCGTGGATGCTGGCCGAGAAGCTCGCCGAGAAGGGGTTTGACAATCTAATCCGGTACTTCAAGGAGGCGTTCGTCGATCCGGAGACCGGGCGGCAGCCGGCAAACGGTCAGGAGTTCACACTGGCGGCGCTCAAGCTCTTCACTCGCCCCTGCTGGGATGCAAGCCACGGTGACTACGGCAAGTACGGTGATCGATTGGACGGCTGGCAGGACTTCGTGGACAAGGGTGTCTGGAACTCTCACCGCTACGAATACCGAAAGCTCTGGGGCAAGTTCAAGACCGTGACCGGGAAGTTCGAGTTCTACAGCGAGACCCTGAAAAAAGCTCTCAGTGGACATGCCGGGAAGCATGGAACGACGGTCGATTCTGTTCTGGAGGCGACTAACTATCGGGCCCGGGGAGAGCTGGCCTTTGTGCCACATTTCGAGCCGGCGCTGAGATGGGGAAACGAGACTGAGTATCCACTGATCTTCTTCGAGCACCGGAGTCGGTTGAACCGCGAGGGACGCTCGGCGAACTGCACCTGGTACCAGGAGCACAAGAACGCTGATCCAGGTGACGAGAACTGGGACGACGTGCTGAAAATGAACCCGGTGGATGCGCACCGCTTTGGCCTGCGGGATCGAGAGCCGGTGCGGGTCCTCTCACCGACGGGGGAGATCGCCGTGCGGCTAAAGCTCTGGGAAGGTGTCCGGCCTGGCACAGTCGCGAAATGCTACGGCCAGGGACACTGGGCCTACGGTCGCGTCGCTGCACTCGACTTCCAGAAGCGGCTGCCCCGCGGCGGCAATAACAACACGATTTTGCCGGCCGAGTACGAGCGGCTGAGCGGCTCGACCGCCCGGCATGGCGGTGTGACCCGGGTCAAGGTTGTTCGGGCCTAGCAGGGAGGACTGAGAGATGGCCAAGAACTACGGGATGGTGATCGATCTCCACCGATGTGTAGGATGCGCGGCGTGCGACCTCGCCTGCAAAAGCGAGAACAACGTCCCGGAAGGGTTTCATTGGTCGAACCACATGATCGAAACGGCCGGCCGCTTTCCGGATGTCCGTTATCGCTACATCCCCACGCTGTGCAACCACTGCGAGGACGCGCCCTGCGTCGCGAACTGCCCGACGACGGCTATGTATAAGTCGGACGACGGGCTGACGCTGCACGATCCGGACAAGTGCATCGGCTGTCAGGCCTGCCAGACGAGCTGCCCGTACGGAGCGGTCTATTTCAACGAGGACCGTCCCCACCGACGGTTTCGCGAAGACGACAATCCGGCGATCGCCGGATGTACGGCAACTGGACCGGAGGTGGTGGAGAAGACGCAGACTCCGATTCCTCACTACAACCCGGCGCGGGCAGAAACCTACGACGGCGTTCGAAGGAAGGGCATTGTCGAAAAGTGCACCTTCTGCGATCACCGCCTCGCCAAAGGGCAGCTCCCCTGGTGCGTGGAGGCGTGCCCTGCCGGGGCGCGGATCTTCGGGGATCTCGCCGATCCCGAGAGTGCGCCCAGCAAGGTGCTGGCCAAGCACTCGCCTCGCGTCCTTCAAAAGGAGAAGGGCACCCGCCCGAAGGTGTTCTATGTCCGCGATTTCTGAACTCTCACCGGTCGGGAGCCGAGCGGTGGACGCGACCAGGAGGAAGATGACAGTGCGACGCGCCAACGCCTACCTGGCTCTGGCGCGGCTCTTCGAGCCGCCCGGCGCGTGGCAAGAGTCCCGGGCGGAGATGCTCCGGGAGCACTTCGACTTTGCGGGGCTGGGAGAGCTGGCGCTCGAAGTCGCCGGCAAGCTTGAGGCGGCGCTAACCCATCCGGAGTCGCTCGCACTGGCGCACGCCAAGCTCTTCGTTGGTCCGTTCGAGATGCAGGTCCCACCCTACGCCTCGATCTATCTCGACCAGGAACAGCGGCTCATGGGACCGGTCAGCATGGACGCCGCCGAGGCCTACGCAGAAGCAGGTCTGGGCCCGGGTGAAGGGCCGAAAGAAGTGCCTGACCACCTCACACTCGAGTTGGAGTTCATGTACTACCTGGCCTTTCAGGGAGCTACAAGCGGGGCCGAGAGCTGGGCCGAGCGGCAGCAGCGATTCTGGAACGAGCATCTGGGACGTTGGCTGCCCGAGCTTGCCGAAGCCCTGGTCAAGGCCGAGACCCTCCCCTTCTACAGATCTCTCGCAGTGCTGCTGGAGGAGTTTTGCCGCCGCGAGGTCGCACACCACGATCCAACTCTTGGCGGTAGGGAGACCGTCATTCCAAAACCATCATTCTAATAACCAAGGGAGGTTTGCAATGAAATGCCTCAGCTTGATTCTCTTGATTCTCACCGTCACCAGTCCGGCTTTCGCCGGCGAGGTGCCCGATTGGGTAGAAAAGACCAAGCTCAGCGGCTACATGTTTGGCGATGCCTACTGGATGGGTCAGAACCACGATCAGGAGCTCGAAGGTGCAAATGGCTTCTGGTTCCGCCGCATCTACCTCACGTTCGACTACACGATCAGTGACAAGCTGTCGGCGCGCTTGCGTTTCGAGGGTGCCTCGCCAGGCGACTTCGAAAGCAGCGACACGACCGAGCCCTTTGCCAAGGACGCCTACATCCGGTGGAAGAGCGGCGATCGGTCGCTTTATCTCGGAATCTCCAGCACGCCCACTTGGGGGATCGTCGAGAAGGAGTGGGGCTACCGCGCGGTAGAGAAGACGCCGCTCGACCTCCAGAAGTTGGGTTCGTCACGTGACTTCGGAGTTGCCCTCAAGGGCAAGTTCGGCAGTGGTGGCAACTTCGGCTATCATGCCATGTTCGGCAACGGTTCGAGCACCAAGGGAGAGACCAACGAGGAGAAGAAGGCGATGCTCTCGGTGTGGTTCAACCCCTCGGATGGGTGGATGTTCGAGGTCTACGGCGATGTCGACGCGCGGCCGGGAGAAGCTGACCGGACGACCTTACAGGCGTTTGCGGCCTATCGGGCGGACTGGGGTCGAGTCGGCCTTCAAGCGGCCCAGCAGAACCGCGAGACGGCTTCAGCAAGCGACCTTGATTTGAACATCGCCTCGATCTTCGGAGTCTACGCCGTCAACGAGAAGGTAAACGTTCTAGGACGGATCGACCGGATGTTCGACGCCAATCCCGACGGGGCAAAGATCTCCTATCTGCCCTTTGACCCGACGGCCGAGTCGACCCTGGCTCTCGTGGGCGTCGACTACAAGGTGCATAAGCAGTTCAGTCTGATTCCCAACCTCGAGTACATCTTCTATGATGGTGTGGCGGGCGCTCCCGACCCGGATAACGATTTGATGGTGCGCCTTACCTTCTATTTCAAGTTCTGAGGTTACCTCCATTCGGGAGCCGTAATCTGTACTAATCAACTGGTAAGGAGAAGCGATGAGCTCAGACCCAAAGCCCCCAGCCACCTTTACGGCCTTCACCCAGAGGTATCCGCAGCTCGGTCAGGCCTGGGAATTGATTGCAGAAGAGGGACGAAGTGGGCCTCTTAATCAAGAGACCGCACGCTTAGTGAAACTAGGAGTGGCCATCGGCGCGATGCGACAGGGAGCCGTCCACGCGAGTGTTCGGAAGGCCTTGGCCCTCGGGATCACCCCGGATGAACTGGAGCAAGTGGTCGCACTCGCAGCCGGAACGCTGGGAATGCCTTCGGTAGTAGCTGCCTATACCTGGATTCGAGACGTCATTCCAAGCGAAAATCCGGGGCGAAGAAGCTAGGCTTTTCAGGCCTCCT
>JAZFTL010000476.1:0-2710 GCA_036446675.1 Thermoanaerobaculia bacterium | reverse complement strand
CTCCGAAGCTACATCGATGCGCTGCGCCGCGCCGGCGAACTGAGGGTGGTCGAAGCAGAGGTGGATCCCCACCTCGAGATCGCAGAAGTCCATCGCCGCGTGATCGCTGCGGGCGGACCGGCTCTGCTCTTCAACCGAGTTAGGGGTTCCAAGTTCCCGGTGGTGACAAATCTCTTCGGCACTCGAAAAAGGGCTGAAATGGCTTTCGGGGAACACCCGTTCAAGTTTATTCGGCGCTTGGTTGGTCTGGCCGAAACCCTTCTACCACCCACTCCATCGAAATTGTGGCAGGCACGAGATGTGGGCCGGGCACTCTTAGGAGTCGGGACCAAGGCCAGACGCACCGGACCGGTCACCGCGGCACGGCAGAATCCCGTTGACCTCGGCCAGTTGCCGGCGCTGACGACTTGGCCCGAGGACGGCGGACCCTTCTTGACTCTGCCGTTGGTCTATACGGAGCATCCCGACGGGAAGGGGCACAACCTCGGGCTCTATCGGATGCAGGTCTATGATGACAAGACTACGGGGATGCACTGGCAGATTGGCAAGGGCGGTGGATTTCACTACGCCGCTGCTGAGGCTCGAGGCGAGTCACTGCCCGTGACCGTTTTCTTGGGTGGTCCACCGGCCTTGCAGCTCGCCGGGATCGCACCACTCCCAGAGAACGTTCCGGAGTTGCTCTTGGCATCTCTGATTGCCGGCCGGAAGCTTTCTCTCTGTCCCGGCCCGGGCGCCCACGACTTGGTCGCTGATGCTGAATTTGCACTCATTGGGAGTGTCGCGCCCCAGACGCGTCGCCCGGAAGGGCCGTTTGGCGACCATTATGGCTATTACTCGTTGACCCACGACTATCCGGTCTTCGATGTAGAGCATGTATTCCATCGTAGCGATGCCATTTTCCCCGCCACGGTGGTCGGCAAGCCGCGTCAGGAAGATTTCTTCATCGGAGACCTGCTCCAGGAATTGCTGTCTCCGCTCTTTCCTCTGGTGATGCCCGGAGTTGACGATCTCTGGTCGTACGGGGAGACGGGATACCATTCGCTGGCTGCGGCTGTGGTCAAGGAGCGCTACAAGCGGGAAGCGATGGCGAGCGCCTTTCGCATCTTGGGTGAGGGACAGCTCTCTCTGACGAAGTTCCTGCTTATCATTGGAGATCGGATTGATCTACGCGATTTCCCCGCCACCTTGCAGCACCTGCTGGAACGGACCAACACTGCGACGGACCTGTTCGTATTTTCCAACCTGTCAATGGACAGTCTCGACTACAACGGGCCGAAGATCAACGAAGGCTCGAAAGGGGTGTGGCTGGGACTTGGAGATCCGGTGAGACGATTGCCCGCTGAATTTTCGGCGGAATCCTTGCCCTCAGAGGTCAGATTCGCCGTGCCATTCTGCCCGGGTTGTTTGGTGATTGGAGGTCCGGATTCTTCCGATCAGCCAGGCGCCGCAGAGTATCTGGTGAGCCATCCGGCCTTTGCGGAGTGGCCGCTCATAGTTCTCACCGATGAGCCGGAGAGAGCGGCCGCGAGTTCGATCAATTTCTTGTGGACGACGTTCACGCGATTTGATCCGGCGGCGGACCTGTATGCCTCTGAAGTGGAGGTGCGATGCAACCATCTTGCCTATCGCATGCCGATTTTGATCGACTCGCGGCGCCGACCGGACTTCCCGAAGGAACTCTTCTGCTCTGAGGAGGTTGCAAGAAATGTGTCTCAGAGATGGAAGGAGATCTTTCCCGAAGGCATGGAGATGGGCGATTCCGACCTCGGTCATTTAGACGGGTTGCAGTAGGAATAGCCGTACTCAGAGGACCGATTACGAAGTGAATTGAGAGGACCATTGAATGGATCTTGAACTTGAAGGGTGTGTAGCGATTGTCACAGGAGCTAGCCGTGGAATCGGTAAAGCGATCGCCCTGAGCCTGGCCGGAGAGGGTTGCGACCTGGCCATCTGTGCACGTGGCGATGGGACACTGCAGGAGAGTGCCGAAGAGATGCGCCGGGTGGGGGCGGCAGTCTTGGCGAGTGCCCTCGATGTCACTTCCAGCGGTTCTGCTGAGAATTTCGTGCAAGAGGTCTTGAAGCGCTTTGGGCGGATTGATGTTCTGGTCAATAACGTAGGCGGAAATCGCCGAAAAGACTTTGACCAGACCACCGACTCGGACTGGGAAGAGATGATCGCCCTCAACTTTCAGTCGCACGCTAGATTCAGCCGTCTGGTAATCCCGACGATGAAGAGTCAGCAGAGCGGAGTCATCCTGTTTATCAGCTCGATCTTTGGTCGGGAAGCGGGTGGTCGTGGACTATCAATCTACAACACGACCAAAACGGCACTGATAAGCCTGGCCAAGATCATGGCGCTGGAACTGGCGCCAGAGGGGATTCGAGTCAACAGCATCGCTCCGGGGTCGATTCGGTTTCCGGGAGGGAGTTGGGATCGGCGCTGCAAAGAAGACCCCGAAGGAATGGACAAGTTTATCGCTGAGAATCTACCCTTAGGACGCTTTGGCACGGCAGTGGAGTTAGCGCATGCCGTGACCTTCTTGGCTTCGCCGAAAGCGGCGCTGATTACCGGTGCCTGCGTCAACATCGACGGCGGGCAGTCACGCAGTTTGATCTGACGGGTGCTTACGCGCAGACTCTCAGCCGAAGTTTCGCCTCAAGCCAACGAGATGGGTAGAGTGATACTCTGGCGGAGCGTCGAATTCTTG
>JAZFTL010000475.1:0-3474 GCA_036446675.1 Thermoanaerobaculia bacterium | reverse complement strand
TGTAGAAAACGGGAACGTGCATCTGCTGTTAGAAGCGAACTTCGATGGTGCCGGCGAGCCAAACGACGTCTTCCTGGATCGCCAGTTTCGAGTCGCGCATCTGCTGTCTGGATATGGTGAATTTCCCAGTTCCGGCGGCGTCTGTGGTGAAATCGAGACTGAACAAGAGCCCACTGCCGTCCACACCTTCGACCTCCCCCTGACGGGTGTGCCCGATGACCAGCAGACCTCCCGCCTGGCGATCGCGAAGCAAGCTCGTAGTCACGTTACCGTCAGCGTTGAGGAATGTCCCCTCATGGATAGTGGAGTCGTTGTTCTTGTGACTCAGCAGATCATTAGGAAAATTGATATCCAAGGCGAGACCATAGAAATCCGTCACCTGTGAAGCGCGGACCTCTAGGGTAAACACGCTCGGATCGTTCGAATCGGGTCCGGCCAGGTAAATTGTATTGCCGCCGGGGCTGGCGCCGGCGGTGAAGAACACCCCGGGGCTCGGAGGAGGCGGAGGGGGCGGTGGAGGCGGTGTCGTAGGTGATCCGCTGCCGCCACAACCGAGTCCCGCCAGACCGGCCGCGCCAAGCACCCCCAGTAAACAGAGACGAGTTAGCCGGCTCATCACGCCGGGACACCTGCTTCGCTGAATCGACGTCGAAGGCGACGCTTCATGCGATCCCGGCGAAGACCCCTCAGGTGGTCCACAAAAAGCACTCCATTCAAATGGTCGACTTCATGACAGATTACCCGAGCCAATAGCCCTCCCACGTCCAGTTCAACTCGTTCACCTGCCAAGTTCTGTGCTCGGACTACCACGTATATGGGCCGCTCGATCTGCTCCGTAAGATCGGGAATCGACAGGCAGCCCTCGGTCTCAGTAGCAAGACCGTTTTCTTCAATAATCTCCGGATTGACCAAGCTATAGAGGGAGGAGTCCCCGTCTGCAGCCCCCACATCGATCACCATCAAACGCATGGTGAACCCAACTTGAGGCGCAGCCAGTCCCACCCCCGGCGCCGCGTACATCGTCGCGGCCATGTCTGCGGCCAGGGTCGACAACTTGCTGTCAAAGTGATCGACTGGATCGCAGATCTGTCGCAAAACCGGATCAGGATAGGTTCTAATCGTCAACAGAGACATTTTGATCCAGCAGCCTGCGGAGATCGCAATTGGGACGCCTCGACTTCAAAGCTGGCACTCTACTTCAAGGCCTTTCGCGCCGCGTCACGAAGCTGGGCGTCATTCTGCTGAACCCCCAAGCTGTTCTTGAGAATCTTTGGATTAGGACTGGCCGCGATGAGCGCCTCGAGGCCGTCTTGCTTTAGCCGCAGCAGCATCGATCTCCTGACCGTCTCGATGGTAGCGGGCCAAGGTTGGTGGTCCAGCAATGCCGATTCGCCGAGTACCTCTCCAGGTTCGAACTCTCGCAGAGTCGGCGTCACGTCACCCTCGAGTCGAATGGTCGCTCGCAATTTTCCCTCAGCGATCAGGTAGAGCTCTTCGAGCTCCTGCCCCTGATACGCGACAATCTTACCGGGACCGAGCGACACGGTTTCGAACTCTCCGAACAGCCGCTGAAGCTCCTCCATAGGCAGGCTTTCGATTACCGGGCTGGCTGTCAAGTTGGCCCAGAATCTCTGCACATCGAGATAGGATTGACTGCCACCCTTGTTTCGACCTTGCGCCTTCTCGAGTAGTTTCATGACGACCTGCTCCTGGCGCTTATCCATGCTTTTCATGCGATGAAGCTTACTGATTTTGACCGCAATCCGATCCTCCGTCGGACTGAGCTTTTGGGCGACAGTAAGCTGGGCAAGGGCCTTGTCATAAAAACCATCTTCACCGTACGCCTCCGCGATCGCCAGCAACATCTCCACGGAATGGGCACTCTGTCCCATTCGATGGTACACCTCCGCGAGCTTACGTTGAGCGATGAGATCTTTCGGCCGCGACTTGATGCGAAGATTGAGTTCGCGCTTGGCCTCCTCAAATCGCTCGAGCACGATCAGGTCGTCAATGGACAGAGGACCTTCCTCTGTTTTTCCGGTGTGATTCTTGATCCAGCTCGCAAGTGACATCGCTTCTCAACTTCCAGACTTCTGAATCAGAGTCGATGCTGCGTCGTAATGCTGTGACAACATCGACTCCCCTGGGGTACAGTCGGCCGCCCAAGTCGACGAATTATACGACACTTCAGGGTGGCCCGGGTCTTGCAATTCACAAGCACGTGTTTTCGAAAGAAACTCGATCAGCCGGGGAGGAACCCATGAAGAACTCACCAAAACGATCGCTAACAGCCGTGGCCCTGGTGACCGCTGCCGCGTCATTACTGTTCCTTGACTCGGCTTCAGCGCAGTACTCAGACAGCAGAGACGGCTATTTTCGTACTGTCGAAGGGCGCGCCTGGGTCACACCGGCCAACAGTTCATCACCCCAGGAGGTTGAGCCCAACCTTCCTGTCTTGTCCGGTGATCGACTCGAAGTTCAACCTGGTGGCCGGATTGAAGTCGTCTTGCCGGACGGCACACTTGTACGGATTGAAGCCGGTACTGAGATGATCTTCCAGAGTCTGGCTCAGGCGGCTGAGAGCGGAGAGTCCGCCACAATCCTTGTGCTGACTCAAGGTGAATTACAACTGGTGGCATCCGATGTATCGACGGGAAAGACCTTGCCGCGAGTCGACTCGGTCAATGCAAGCCTCTTCGTCCAGCAGGCAGGGCAATACCTAGTTTCAGCCGACGACCGCTCCTGGACCGAGGTCGTCGTCCGCGCAGGATATCTAGAGATCGCCACCCAAAGAGGATCCTCTTTCGTGCGCACCGGAGAGCGCGCTTCGATCAAGGGGGAACAATGGCCACGCGTCTCAGTGGAGGGCGCCACCTACCTCTCTTCACTTGAACTCTGGGGCGAGGAGCTCGACTCGGAAGCGCGGCTGGCTTCAGACAACCATCTCGATTCCTCCCTCGCCTACGCCGGCACAGCCCTGGCTTACCGAGGCAGATGGGTCGAAACCGGAGGGCGCTCCGCCTGGAGGCCTCACGTATCGGTTGACTGGCGCCCGTACACAACGGGCCGATGGCACTCGACACCGGCCGGCCTCAACTGGGTCAGCTATGAACCTTGGGGATGGCTGACCCACCATTACGGCAGTTGGTCCTACTCGCCCGGCTATGGATGGCTCTGGTACCCGGGGACGGCGTACTCACCGGCTTGGGTCTATTGGTATTGGGGATCGAGCCAAGTGGCATGGACCCCAGTGGGCATCTACACCACCTTCTACGGTGGGCACCACGGCTACGGCGGCTTTGGCTTCGGCTTCGGCTATCATCACGGCATCTACGGGTGGGCAGGAGGTAGTGCGCGGATCTTTGCGGACTGGGTCTTCTGTGATCTACAGTACTTTGGAAGACGCAACTACTCGGGGTACTTGAGGACCGGATCCCAACTCGCCAGAGACACTCGATACGGTTCGGTCGGTCG
>JAZFTL010000474.1:0-5054 GCA_036446675.1 Thermoanaerobaculia bacterium | reverse complement strand
TGGATCTGTCTCCAAAGGGTCCGAGCGGCTCCGTGCGGCCAGAGTATTCCGACCATTCGAACCATGCAGAGCATCCGCGGGATTGCATTTTTCCTGGCTGCAAGCCACCACGCGTAGCGACTCGACCTCGACCCGACTTTCGCCGGAGGGGTAATATCCATAGGTCTCCAGATAGCTCTGGCGAAATTCCTCTTCCAGATTTGCGGTCTCAGAGAAATCGACTTCGAGGGTAGACTCCTGGCCGACGAGACGGAGAAACACCGACCGCTCTCGAATCTCCACCACCGAGGTTTCGTGGCCGGTCGCGGTCACTCGCTCGACCGCCTCGTTGGCCACCTCCTCCAGCACCTCGTCAAGACTCGAGAGCACCTCGAGCAACGGCTTTAGGACCTGGCGTTCTGCAAATCGCTCGAGGCGCGCCGTACCCAGGCCATGGGCGCTCAGTAGACCTGCTCCTTTGGGGACCAAAATGCCGTCGATACCCAAATTCTCGGCGACCGCGCACGCATGCTGCCCACCGGCACCGCCAAACGTAACGAGGTCGTAGTCTGCTGGTCTATACCCTTGACGCACGGATATTCCGCGAATGGCTTCAGCCATCCGCTCATTCGCGATTCTCAAGAAACCCTCGAGCATCTGCTCCATATTCATGCGATGCCGGCTCGCGGCGCGCACCCGCAACAGGACCCCCTCCGCAGCCGTTTGCGCTAGTCCAGAATCCACAGGTATTTCAAACCGATCGGCATCCAGCCGCCCGAGAAGCAAGTTCGCATCGGTGAGAGTGAGTGGGCCGCCGGCGCCATAACTGGCCGGCCCCGGACTCGAGCCGGCGCTCTCAGGACCCACTCTCAGCTCCCCGTGTACGAAGTCGCAGATCGATCCACCACCTGCCGCCACGGACTCAATGGCAAGCGAGGGGCTCATCAGCTTGACGTCGCCAACCGTCGTCTCGGAGTCGATCTCCAACTTTCCATCAAAGCGCGAAACATCGGTCGACGTCCCTCCCATATCGAATGCGATGATCGACTTCAGACCGCACCGCTGCCCCGCCCGAACTGCCCCTAACACTCCTCCAGCGGGCCCCGACAGCAGACTGTCCTTGGGTTCGAAGTCATACGACGGAATCAAGGATCCGGAACTCGAAAGTACGAAGACGGTTGCATTGCGGATGAGGCCGGCAATATTCTGCAGATAGGCCGTCAGAATATCTGCCAGGTAGGCGTTGACCACGGCGGTCTCAGCCCGTGGCAGCAGCTTGATTCGAGGCGCCAAATCGGCGGAACAGGAAATGTGTCGATATCCCACTTCTCGGAGAACCTCAGCAACCGCTGCTTCCTGTCGAGGATTCACATAGCTGTGGAGTAGGGCGATCGCAGCGGTTTCCCCACCGCCGTTCAATGCCTGTTCGGCTTGCCGCCGGAGCCCGTCCAGATCGAGCTCCTGAATCACCTTTCCGCGCGCATCCAGCCGCCCTTCGACCTCTACGACCTGGTGCGCAAGTGGCCCCGGCCTTACGATGTCGAGGGCAAACAGATCGGGCCTCTGTTGCGACCTAATCGTCAACAGATCAGCGAAACCCCGGGTGACAAAGAGAGTGACAGCGGCGCCCTTCCGTTCTAAGAGAGCGTTCGTACCACGGGTGGTGGCGAGGCGCATATTCAACCGTGGCAGGCGACCGGCAAATGGCGTCTGCGTCACCCAGTGGGCCGCCAGGATCGGCGCTTCGACGCCTGGATTGATCTCACAGGTGGCGTGATCGGGGACGGTGTCCAGAGGCCGATCGAGCTGAAGTAACCCCTTCGCTGCGTCAAACGAGACGATCTTACGTGAGCCCTGCAGGACACCGGAAACAGTAAAATCGGTGCCCACAAAGAAGTCATCCGGCAATTCCCATCGAGAGGCGAGCCTGACCTCGCGCCCCCCATCCCAGTTAAGTACTCGGGAGCGCACCGTACCCGTACTCAAGACCTTCGCGGTGTGGCACCTACCGCTCGGGTCGTGGGCAACACAGTCGGCAAACGTCCCGCCGGTATCGATCCATAGACTCCAGCTGCTCAAGCAGTACGATACCGCCAGAGCCGTCGTGCCAGAACTACGCACAGCAGAGCAATACAGACCGCAGCCGCGACGGGAACAAGTATTGAAATGATCGAGAGACCCACCGCGCCGCCGAGTTCCAAGCTGGACACGACCGGGTTCCCGAGGCCTCCGGTTGCCAACGACGAAGCCTGCCTCAATCCAGTCGTTACCACCTGCAAAGCCCCAGCAAGACCGCCGCCGGCAATGACCGCCAACGTCCACTTGAGATAGGGATCGAGACCTACGAGTACCGAAGCCGTGGCCACCGTTCCCGCTATTGCGGCTGCCGGGCCTGCTATGACGTCAAGCAAATTATCCAGCCAGGGTACATAGTAGGCAGCCACCTCGAGCAGACTCGCAACCAGGAGAGTTATCAAGGCCGGGTTGCCCCCTAACCACTCGAAGTTCCCCGAGAGGGTCAGATGTCCGGTTCGAGCCGCTAGGTTGATCAGCAGAAGTGGAATAAAAACTCTGAACCCACAAGCTGCTCCCAAGCCGACGCCCAAGCAAACACTGAGGATCTGCTCGATCATCACCCGGCTGCCTCGGGCGGATCGATCTGGTCCTGCTGATTTAGCTGATCGATGAGCTCGATCCGACGGGTGTGCCTACCGCCCTCGAAAGCGGTAGCGAGCCAGATGTCGACAATCTCGAGCGCGGTGTCTAAGGAGATCACCCTTTGGCCCAGCGACAGCATGTTGGCATCGTTATGCCGTCGCGCCAACCGCGCTGTGGTGACGTCCCAACAGAGCGCACACCGTATCCCACGCACTCGATTCGCCGTCATCGCCTCGCCGTTCCCCGAACCTCCGAGCACAATTCCTCGAGCGCATTCACCATTCGCCACGGCGAGTGCCGCGGGTCGAATGAAGTCGGGATAGTCGACCGACAGCTCCGAATCGGTTCCAAAGTCACGAATCTCATGACCCCGTTCACCGAGATGAGTTTTGATGGCTTCTTTGTAGGAGAATCCAGCGTGGTCAGATCCGAGGGCAATTTTCAAGACCTACCTCCCTAACCATTTTCTTCCGGTTGTTTGGCCTCCACCTTCGTCCACTTCGCCCAGGCATTCAACTCCGATACTCCGAGTAGCGAGGTAGCTCCAAAATAACCCAAGACGTAGACGCCGAGCACCAGCAGAGCTTCC
Source organism: Thermoanaerobaculia bacterium (assembly GCA_036446675.1). GTDB lineage: Bacteria > Acidobacteriota > Thermoanaerobaculia > Multivoradales > JAHEKO01 > JAZFTL01. The sequence goes on along the minus strand of JAZFTL010000474.1, from coordinate 1,828 downwards.
AGTACAAGGATCGAAGTGATGTGAATATACCAGATGAGAATCGCGGGCACTGTTGCAGCCACCGCTATCCCCAGCAGCCGCACCAGACGCTTACTGGGGAGCCGAAAGCCAGGCAGCTCGAGTTGCAGGGCGCGGAGTAAACGCCATATCTCGTACCAAGAGCCCACGGCAGCGCCGATCGCGAGTGCCATAACTCCGAGGTAAAGTTCAGGGCCATCAACTGAAAGGTCGAGCCACGCTGTAACCGAAATTCGATCGAGCCGGAACATCAGCGAAACACCCACAACACCTGAAAGCAAAACTCTCTCCATGGCAATGCGTGCAGGAATTTTGGTGTGACCGCGGGCGTAGAACACATTGTTGAGCAATCGAGATGTCGTCGTAGCAAGTAGACCGAGCGAGTAGCTCGCCAAGAGCAGATATACGAGCCATTGGTCATCGACTTGAAATCTGCCCCTGCGGTAGAGAGCGCCGGTAATCAGGAAACCGAATACCAAATAGCCCACAAATGTCGGAACCGTCAGGAAGTACATCTGAAGCAGTCCGGATTCGACTCTCCGGCGAAGCTCTTCGCCTCGTTCCGAGCCCAGCCTGCGAGACATTTCAGGGAGCTCCGCGGCCGCTACCGACATTCCAAAGAGGCTGATCGGAAGGGTATAGAGCACCAACGACCAACGCAGGCTCGCCACCGCGCCTGCCGCCAGAAAAGAGGCCAGAATAAGGTCCAAATAGCTCGAGAGTTGCACCGCTCCGCGTCCTGCGGTGAGCGGAGTAAACGCCCTCAGCGCTTGCCGAACTCCTTGTACCTGCAGTGACACCGACAATCTGAATCCACGCAATACGCCGACAACTGCGGGAACCTGCACCAAGAATTGCAGCAAGCCCCCCACCAACGCTCCCACGCAGAGTCCAAGGAGAATCATGTCGGACTGAGCGCCACCGAGAGTCTCGGGCCCCAACGGCCCTTCACTCCCGAGAATGCGCCCTCCCACCCACCAGACTCCCGAGATGATCGCGGCGTTCCAGAGCACGGGAGCGAAATAGGGCAGAAAGAACTTACGGTGACTGTTCAGGATCCCCAGAGACCAGGCGGAAAGTACCAAGAATCCAGTCATCGGAAAGATGAATTTAACCGCTCCGACTGCGAGTGCGAATCGATCGACTGTAGCTAGTCCAGCATTCACGGCGGCTGCGTCTCCGATGAAGCCCGGCGCAAAAACCATGACGACCGGCCTGGCGAGGACCACCCCGACAATGCTCAAGAAACCCACGAGGCCCAGGAGAAGCCCGAAAATGGCTCCAGCGAACCGGCCGGCCTCCTCTTCCCGGCCTTCGTGAAGCAGGCGGGTGTAGACCGGAATGAACGAAGCCGAGAGGGTCTGCTCACCCAGCAAATTCTGGAGAAGATTGGGACCTCTAAAAATAGCGCCAACGACATCGGAGTGAGGCCCCGCACCGAAGAAGAAGGCGATACTGACCTCTCGAGCCAACCCCATCAAGCGACTCAGCAAGATGCCGAGGGCAACTCTCGCAGCACCCGTCGATCTGGATTCGGATGATTCGGTCATGGCCTGCCAGATGATGCTCTAGGAGCGAGAAAGGGATACAATTCCAGATCTTGCTTGAGAGGCCTAACCGAGACTACGCTCATGCCCATCTACGAATTCTACTGTAGCAAGTGCAATACGATCCTAAATTTTCTGTCGATGAGAATCGACACGGAAACTCGGCCGAACTGTCCACACTGTTCGACCCTGTCTCTCGAGCGACGTCCAGCGCGCTTTGCCACGCCGAAAGGTGAAACTCAGGGAGATCTGGACGATTTCGA
>JAZFTL010000473.1:0-5628 GCA_036446675.1 Thermoanaerobaculia bacterium | reverse complement strand
TCGGGCATCCTCGCAAGCCTTGTTGCTGCAGGCATTTGCGACATCTCGCAACGAGGCCGGTGAGAAGCCCAGGCTTGGAGGGTGAACTATTCATAACTAAGCGATCAGATTGCGGCAAGGATCCCCGACTCAGAGCAACTCGAGTTTCGCTACTCTAGCCACAAGTTTTCGCTTTCCTGCTCGCTCAAAAAAGACCACGACCTTCGTCGCATCGCCCGAGCCCTCGACCTCTAGAACAACTCCGCTGCCAAGCGTCGCGTGGCGAACTCGGCGCCCCTGATGAAGTCCACCTGCCCCTGAGGCTCGATTCGTAGAAGTGACTTGCTGAGCACGACCAAAGAACGACCGGACCGGTGCCGTGCGCCGATCGTAGAACAGCTCTGGACTCCTATGTACCTCGATCGTACTCTTCGGCAACTCTGCGAGAAATTGAGAATCCGACTGATCTTGGTATCGACCCGCGATCCGACGACGCCGACATGACGTCAGGATCAGTCGCTGTTTCGCCCGGGTCATTCCGACATAGAGCAGCCGACGTTCCTCCTCGATGTCGTCTTTGGCGCCCCCCACATTGAAGTGAGGCAATAGGCCGTCCTCCAGTCCGGCAATCACCACAATCTCGAACTCGAGCCCTTTGGCACTGTGCAAAGTCATCAGAACGACTCCCTTCTCTTCGTCCCAGGAATCGATATCGCTGATTAGCGAAGCGTGATCGAGAAACGCAGTAAGGCTGTCTTGACGGTCGCCGCCAATTGCGCGCTCGGTGAATTCTTGTGCCGCGGTCAAAAACTCGCGGATATTCTCCAATCGACCTTGAGACTCCACATCTTGTTTCTTGTAGATTTCAGCGTAACCGGTCTCTTCCAGCAACTGGTCGAGCAGGGCAGGAAGCGGCAACTCGTCAACGCTCTTTCGCAATTTCTCCACCAACTGTCGAAACTCGCCCAGAGCCTTGGCGCCGCGCCGCGGAAAGCTCTCGTACTGTGCATTACAAAGTGCTTCCCATAGACAGCCCCCAAACTCTTCGGCCGCGGCGTACAGCAACTGCTGCGTCGCCTTGCCAATACCGCGGGCCGGCTTATTGAGGACGCGCAGAAACGAAAAATTGTCGCGCGGATTCCTCAACAGTCTCAAGTACGCCACGAGATCCTTCACCTCGGCGCGCTCGTAGAACCGGGTGCCACCAACCAAGTCGTAGGGAATCTTTCGGGTCAGAAGTTCCTCTTCGAAAGCCCTGGTCTGCGCGTTGGTACGCACTAGAATGCCCATTTCGTTCCAGGCGAATTGATCATTGAGCCGGCTAAAAGTCTTGAGAACCCACTGCGCCTCATCCAGTTCGTCACGCGCCCGAAAAAGTTCAACGGGCTCACCCTCACCGGCATCTGTCCACAGGGTCTTGGCCCGTCGCTTCACGTTATGCTCGACGAGACCACTCGCGGCATCCAAGATTTTTTGGCTGGACCGGTAGTTGCGCTCTAACTTGCGAACCTCCGCACCCGGAAAGGTTCTTTCGAAGTCCAAGACGTTGTCTAGGTCTGCTCCCCGCCAGCGATAGATTCCCTGATCCTCGTCGCCGACCGCGGTCAAGTTGCCGTCCTGCCCCACAAGGCTCAAGACCATCCGCATTTGAGCATGATTCGTATCCTGAAATTCATCCACTAGGAGATACCGGATCCGGCTCCTCCAGCTCGCTTGGAGCTCCTCCTGCCCTTCCAGAAGCTTGACCGCAAACCGCAACATATCGTCGAAGTCCAAGCCCGCAGCCCGAACCAGTAGACTTTGATATTGACGATACACCGATGCCACTTTTTTCTCGAAGAAGGAGTTCGCCTGTTGCTCAAACATCTCTGGATCGAGCAGGCGGTTCTTGGCGCTACTAATGGCGCCTAACACCGATCGAGGTGGAAATGCAGTCTCCGCCAGCCCTTCCGCCGCAAGCGCCTTCTTGACGGCCGATATTTGATCGTCTCGATCAAATATCACGAACTGCCGCGAGATACCAACGAGATCCCCGTGCCGACGCAAGAGGTCGAGCGCAAAGCGATGAAAGGTGCCCACGAAAGTTGGTAGCGGATAAATCTCCACCAGCCCCTCGATGCGACTCTTCATCTCCGCAGCGGCCTTATTGGTAAAGGTCACGGCGACGATCGAGGCAGGATCGACCTGCTGCTCATGGATGAGCCAAGCCACCCGATAGGTGATGACCCGAGTCTTTCCCGAGCCCGCACCTGCCAGAACCAGCTGGGGGCCCTCGCCGTGGGTTACCGCTTCGAACTGTTGCTGATTGAGGTTCTCAGCCAGAGCCGCGAGCTGGAGCATTCAGGAGCTACTCCACCGTTACGCTTTTGGCCAGATTACGTGGCTGATCGACATCAGCTCCCCGACGTACCCCGACATAGTAGGCGAAAAGTTGTAGCGGGATCACATTCACGATCGGCTGCAAAAGGGGATGAACTCTCGGCACGCGAATCACTTCATCGGCAATTCCACCCAAGCTGTCTGGAGACCGATCGGTTACAGCGATGACTGTGCCATCACGCGCCTTGACCTCTTGGAGATTGTTCAAAACCTTGTCGTAAACGCGGTCCCCGGTTACCAGAGCGACGACCGGGAAGTCCTCATCAATGAGAGCGATCGGCCCATGCTTCATCTCTCCGGCCGGATAGCCCTCAGCATGAATATAGGAGATCTCCTTTAGTTTGAGGGCTCCCTCCAAGGCAATCGGGTAATCGATTCCCCGGCCGAGATAGAGAAAATTCGAAGACCTAAAGAACTTGCCGGCAACCTTCTGAATCGCACCAGATTGTTTAAGCACCTCGTCCACCGCCTGCGGCAAATGGGCGAGACTCGACCACAGGTCTTTTTCGAGGGTCTCACCCCCTTGCTGGCGCAGGTAAGCACCCAGCAAAAACAGGGCTATCAACTGAGTGGTAAACGCCTTCGTAGATGCAACTCCTATTTCCGGCCCCGCATGGGTCAGCAACACACCGTCGCTTACTCGCGTCGCCTCGCTCCCCGGAACGTTACACAGCGCCAGAAGGCGGGCCCCTCGCTCACTCGCAGCCTTCATGGCCGAGAGAGTGTCCGCCGTCTCGCCCGACTGAGAAATGCCAACCGCCAAAACCTCAGGGCCGGCGATAGGGTCTCGATACCGGTACTCTGAGCCGTAGGCAACTTCGACCGGGATTCGAGTCAGCTCCTCGATGATAAATTTCCCGACCAAGCCCGCGTGCCACGAAGTTCCGCAGGCGAGCAGGTGAATCTGTTGAAGACTGCTGACGAAGTCTTTCTCCAGTGTCACATCATCAACGCCCACTACCTGTCGTTCGAAGTCCACTCTTCCACCCAGAGTGTCTTGAATCGCCTGCGGCTGTTCGTGAATCTCTTTCAGCATAAAGTGCTTGAATCCACCTTTTTCAATTTGAATTGGATCCCAGTTCAGCTTTTCAACTCGACGCTCGATCGCATTTCCACTGGAGTCGACTATTTCCACTCCCTCAACGGTGAGGCGCGCACAGTCTCCATTCTCGAGAAAGGTCACTCTGTTGGTATACGGGAGGATTGCGGCCGGATCCGACGCCAAGAAATTCTCGCCGTCGCCATGTCCAATCACCAGTGGCGGGCCATTTCGCACCGCTACAATTTCTCGCCTGCATTCTTGATTGGAGATCACCGCAAACGAGTACATTCCCTCGAGCTGCGCTACTGCTTGCAATACCGCCGTGCGAAGGTCTCCTTCGAAACCTGAACTGATTTGGTTGGCGACTACTTCGGTGTCTGTATCCGACCCGAATTCCCAGGCCGCCTCGAGCAGAGTCTGCTTGAGTTGCAGGAAATTCTCAATGATGCCGTTGTGAATGAGCGCGATGCGTCCTTTCGCATCAACCATCGGGTGCGCGTTACGCTCGGAAGGTGCTCCGTGGGTGGCCCACCTCGTATGTCCAAGGCCGAGGCTGCCGCCGATGGGACTATCTGGATCGGCATCAAGCTTGTTGATGAGACGAGCCAACTTGCCTTCGGCTCGAACGATTTTCAGCGCGGCCTCATGCACCACCGCCACGCCCGCAGAGTCATAGCCTCGGTACTCCAATCGCCTGAGGCCATCAACCAACAGGGGTACTGCGTCTCTAAGCCCAACATAACCGACGATTCCGCACATCCTCGAGCACCTAGTCTTCGATATTCTTGCGGCGTCTTGCTTTCCAGTCGGGCACGTGCTTTTCTCTCGATCGCTCTACTGCCAAAGCTCCGCTCGGAACGTCTCTGGTGATGACAGATCCCGCTCCAATGACCGCTTCGTCACCAATCTCAACTGGAGCAATGAGCATCGTGTCGCTACCCACGAATACTCTCCGGCCGATTTTCGTGCGGTGCTTCTTGACACCATCGTAGTTACAAGTCACGACCCCTGCTCCGATGTTGGTTTCCTCGCCAACCGTAGCATCGCCTAGGTAGGTCAAATGACTCGCCTTGACGCCCTGCTCCAAGTGTGAATTCTTGACCTCGACGTAGTTGCCGACCCGGCAGTCCTTTTCCAGCCTACTTCCTGGTCGGAGTCGAGCGAACGGCCCGATGTGCGAATCCGACCCGACTTCCGCCCCGTCGAGTACCGAGTATGGCTTGACAATCACTCCGTCTTTGAGCGTGGAGTCGCGAATCCAAGCTCCCTGATGGATCACACAACCTTCACCAATCTGTACGGCTCCATAGAGCGCAACATCTGGATGAAGCACGCAGTCTCGCTCGACTCTGACCTGCGACTCCACTGTGACCCTGGCAGGATCGATTACCGTGACTCCCTGATCCATTAACTCTTGGACCTTTCTACGATTCATCACGAAATGTACTTTCGCCAAGTCCGCTCTGGAATTCACTCCCAAGGCTTCACGGGGATCGTCCAGCCGGCTGAGGTAAATAGACTTGCCATCCGCCGCCGCCGCCGAGAGAGCATCGGTCAAGTAGAGTTCTCCTTGATGGTTCGAGGGTTCGAGTCCGCGGAGGTATTCGAAAATCTCCGGTGCCGGCAGCACATAGAGTCCTACGTTGACACAGCGCAGAGCAAGTTCACTCGGTGACGCGTCGGCCACCTCGACAATTTTTCCTAACGACCCGTCTTGGTGAGCGACCACCCGCCCTAGGCTTCCAGGATCCGCAACGTCCGCAATGGCCATCGCACCCCAGCCTCGAGTCGAATCGCCGAAGAGCTGATTGAGAGTCCTCTCGCTGATCAGGGGAACGTCACCTGATAGAACCAGGAGTGACGCCGGGCCTTTGAGTACCGACTCCACTTGGGCGAGGGCGTGACCGGTCCCCTTCTGACTCTCCTGTACAACGCAGGTTACATCGTCACCGCCTATGACGGCCCGAACTTCGGCTGCTCCGTGTCCGACTACTACAATCGTGCGGTCACAGTTGGCTGCCCTGGCGGAATCCATCACCCAATCGATCATAGGTCGGCCCGATACTTCATGAAGGACCTTGGGGGTTTTCGACTTAAGCCGGCGGCCTTGGCCGGCCGCCAAAATCACCGCTATTCTTGGCTGATTCACGTTTTGCATCGAATCGCTCGGCAGTGACCCGGCTTATCCGGAAAACAGCTTCCGCTCTTCAACCTGTCGCCTCGACGAA
>JAZFTL010000472.1:0-4246 GCA_036446675.1 Thermoanaerobaculia bacterium | reverse complement strand
ACCGTGTCTACGACCAGTCCCAATTCCTTCCTGGTTGGATTCGTCTGTCCCAGTACCATCACACCCTCGAGGAAACACATCAGGTACTTAGCCAGCGTCCGGCAATCGGAGTCCTGGGGAATTTCCCCTTGCTGTTGAGCTGCCTCAAGGCACTCATAAAACGAGCTCTCGCTGTCAGCCAGAAATGATTGGAGCTTTCGACGGGCCTCGACGTCGAGTACCCCCTGCTCAATGGCGGACTTGACGAGCAAACACCCCTTAAATCGCGGCCCGCACACATAGTCCACCCGGTTACGAAAAAACGTTTCGATGTTCTGAAATCCCAGAGGTTCTCGCACCAATAGCGCCGCCACATCGCTCGTCGTCTCGTATACAAAGTGGTCAAGGCAGGCCGCAAAAAGACCTTCTTTGTCACCGAACTCTTCGTACATACTGCGACGATGCAGCCCGGTCACTGCCACCAGATCACCTACCGAGGTACCCTGGTAGCCCTTCTCCCAGAAAACTTGGGTCGCGGCGTCTAGAACCTCGTCCCGCGCATATTCCTTCGGTCTTCCCATTTGCAGTGACCTTGCTCCTAACCGATCTGCAGGCAACCCCGTCAATATCAAACGAGTTTCGACTTGCAACTGTTATTATAGAACGATCGTTCCCATTCGTCAAGGGCATTACTGGCAGGGCGCGTTCGATTCGGTCGAGCTATTCGCTGTCGCTCTCTGCGATGGCGTAGAGGACGCTCCAAATTAGTGACTCTGACCGAGTCTCCTCTGCGCCGTTTCGTGCGATTGGCGGGCGCGGCGCAATGGCGGACCAATCGACCACTTGAACGCCTCCGGCAGCGACTCTCATCGCAATTGGTACGCAAAGTGCACGGACTTACATCCACTATAAGTCCTTGCCGAGCCCAAACGGCAAGGTGTCCTGTGCAGATGGGGTAGCAGTGAGCTCCGCATTGACTGATCGTGCAGAGTCTTGCGCTCAGAGTCAACCAATGAAAAGGAAGATCACCAGGGGGGTAGGTCCAACGGCGGCAGTTCTATGTCTCGCGGCGCTGTCGCTCCCGGCCAGCATCACGGCCAGCCGGTCATCACTCACCCGCGCTGCGGTTGAGGCGTTCTCAGCGAGTGACGACGGGTTTCTAATCGTGGCCCATTCACTGGGGGACGAGCTGTGGCAACAGCGGCCCGACGGACCGGAGCCGATGAATGTCAATCGGGAGACAGCCCCGTGTCCGGAGCACACGCCGGCTCCACCGGCTCTGATCGCGCCCTACACTTCGGTTCAAGTGTCCGACGACAGACCCATCATGGAGATCGAAGTGGCTGGATTGATTTTCCTGCCAGAGGACACAGTTGTCAGCTACTTGGGACTGATGGCTGGACAGCCGATCGATCTCGATCGACTCAATCAGGGCATTCACGACCTCTGGTCGACGAAACTTATTGAGAGCGTGAACGTTACCATCTCCGAGATTGAGAATGGCTTGTACGTAAAGGTAGCTATTGATGAGCGCCCGCAGATAGCAGCCGTATCATTTCGAGGTTTCGAACGACTCGGAAGTAACGATCCGCGACAGCTGGCTACGGAGTTGGGCGTGATTCTGGCTGTGGGTAGCCTCGCCGACCGCGGTGGTCTGGCTCGATTCGCCACCGCCCTTGAGACCGAATACCGCAGGCGCGGGTTTCTATTCGCGACCGTCGAGATCAGGCTAGAGGATCGAGGCGACGGCACCTGTACAGTGGAGTTCATAGCCGACGAGGGATCACGTCTCCGCGTTCACTCCGTTAACTTCGAGGGCAACACCGCCTTCTCAGCATCTCGGTTGCGCTACGCCATGCGCCACACGAACGGAACCAACCCAGTGAGTCGGATTCTGCGCCGGGACCGCTTCGACGCGGCGGCGCTCGATAAGGACGTAGAGGCACTTCGATCGCTGTACCGCGATGCCGGATACAAGAACGTGATCATCGGTGAGCCTCGAGTCAAGACAGTTTCCGCCAAGCCAACCGCCGCTGAGAAGGGCCCGGTCGGGGAGATAGCGATCACCATTCCGATCCAGGAGGGTGAGCGCTGGCGACTCGGCTCAGTCTCTTTTTCTGGTAACCGAAAGTTCGGGGACACGAGGCTGCTCGGGAACATTCACCGCGGGGCAGGAGGCTGGCTGCGCGGTGATGCAATAGAGGCGTCGATTCAAATGGTCCGCGATCTCTACCTAGACTCTGGGTATCTGCTGGCGCGAGTGGATCACTCTCTGATCGAGCGTGACAACCATATCGCCGATCTCAGTATCAAAATCGTTGAAGGCAAGCCTATACGTCTAGGGCGAGTCGAGTTCGAGGGCAACGACCAGACGCGCGACTCAGTGCTACGCCGATCTCTAGCCCTGGAAGAAGGCAAACTCGCCAGCGGCAGAACGATCAACGACGGCCTCCTGAAGCTTCGTCAGCTGGAATTCTTCGAGCTGGACGGCGTCGATCCGATCGCTTTCGACTTCAACAACGACTCGGCGACAGTAGACCTCACGGTCCGGGGCCGAGAGGTCGACCCCACGTCATTTCAGTTGGGCGGCGGCTACGGCGAAACCGACGGACTTTTCGTCTTCACCTCTATGACTGCCCGCAACTTTCGGGGTCGGGGAGAGATTCTCGACTGGCGGGCTCAGATCGGCTCCGCTACGGACCTGCATCAACTAGCGTACACGATCCCTTGGCTTGGCGACCATCCGCAAGACGTCAAGGTCGAGATCTTCAGCCGCGAGCAGGAATACGCTCTGCTGGAGGAACAGACCGTTCTCCGAAACTCATATGGAGGACGTGTTACCTACCGCCGCCGGCTTGGACTGTTCCAGTCACTCGACCTTTCCTACAGCTACTCCGACGTGTTCGATCGCAGAGAGCTGCTCAACAACGAAGTGATGGCGACGCGGGAGCTAGACGAGATCGTGTCGTCTCTGCGGCTCGGCTACAGCTTCGACCGCGTCGACAGCCGGCTGCGTCCCACCCGTGGTCAACGCTCTTCGATCGCTCTGGAGTACGCCGACAGAAGTCTCGGCGGGACCACCAACTACCTCAAGGGCACAGCCGGCTGGGGCTGGTACCGACCGCTCCGTAGCGGCAGAGCGATTCTCGGTGTCCATGCCGAGGCTGCCGTCGTGGAAGAACGCGGCAGCAGAGAGCTCGCCTACACGAATCTCTTTTCGTTGGGCGGCCAGGACAGTGTCCGCGGCTTCGCCTTCAGTTCAATCTGGGCCACTGATGGTGAGGGGCTCGTGCTAAGAGACGATCTCGGTTTCCCCCTCGGCGGCGATCGGTCCCTCCGTGCCAACTTTGAACTCCACCTGCCGGTTACCGACACGATCCGCGTTATCTTCTTCTCTGACGCCGGCAAAGTCCTGGCCGAGGACCAGAACTTCAGTCTGTCGAAATTCCGCCATTCTGCCGGCATAGAGTTCCGGATCACAATTCCCGCGTTGGGAGCGCCATTGCGCTTCATCTGGGCTCGGAATCTCAGCCCGCTTCTCGACGACCAGTTCGAGAGATTCCAGTTTTCGGTTGGTGCCAGCTTCTAGGACCCAACTCCGGATGCTCTGGAAAAGTATCCTCGCTCTAGCCTCACCAGGGGCGTCGATCATCTGTACTGTCGCCACCGACCTGTGCAAGGTTGGAAGTATGGAGACACCCGACGGCTGACACGTGGTTGAATAGTGGATTCAGTAGTGGATTCGATAGTACGAGGCTCGAGAGTGGACATCCCAGAGAACCCCATAGGCACACTGCTGCCCGATCAAGTAGATTCTGGATCCCTCTTAGGTCTGCCTCGGCAGCGGACTACCCGGAGATATCTGTTGAGCTGGTTTTCTCAACACCTCAGCGATATCGCTTGGCCCGTACTTCGCCGCCCGGGCCCTCGAATGGCCCTATCGAGTAGCCATCGAATCTGAACGACTCCACCTCCGGCAGCGCCTGCAGGCCGTGTTCGTAGATCAGGCTTTCTTCGATGCCGGTGACTAAGAACTCAATTTCCGCAAAGGCATCTGAGAACGGTCCCGGGTCCCAACGGTCACACTCATAGATCGCCTCTTCGAGGCGCCCATGCAGTGCGTCAAAGGTAGATGTTGTTACTTGGTCCCCGAGGGGGGGCATCTGCCGTGCTGCACTCAGCGCCTGATGCAGCGGAGCACAATCCTCCTCTCCGATTCCATCGGCGTCAAAAATCTCGTACATCGGGAGCAACGGTAGCACCACCT
>JAZFTL010000471.1:0-6630 GCA_036446675.1 Thermoanaerobaculia bacterium | reverse complement strand
ACGCCACCGGCTCGCCCCGACGGGTCACCAGCAGCGGCTGGCCAGTTTTTCGGACTTTTTCCAGAAGCCCCAAACATTTGCTCTTGAATTCTGAAATAGCGACAGCCTTTATGAGTGTCGTACCATGGTCATAGACCATGGTCAATTGACCGTTAGGGAAACGTCTTCCGATTGGCGATGACCCGGGTGAACGATGAGCATCATCGGCTCGCGGATGATGACTTCGCAGATGATTCGGTGCTGACCGACTTGGATGCCGCACAACCATTTGAAGCCCAAACCTGCGATAATGCCTGCTCTTTAGGGAGTGTAATCGTGAACCCTCAGGATGCGACCACCGAGTACGACCCATTGGCCATTGAGGCCAAGTGGCAGCAGCGCTGGAAGGAGTCGGGCCTCTACGATGCCGATGTAGCTCCGGGCAGACCGAAGCACTATGCCTTGACGATGCTGCCGTACCCGTCGGGAGATCTGCACATCGGACACTGGTACGCCATTGTACCGGCCGACGCCCATGCCCGCTTCATGCGCATGCAGGGCTATAACGTGATGTTCCCTATGGGCTTCGACGCCTTCGGTCTCCCCGCCGAGAACGCCGCGATCAAGCGCAACATTCATCCCAAAAAGTGGACCTTCGCCAATATCGAGCGGATGCGGGGGCAGCTGCGACGGATGGGGACGATGATCGATTGGCGGCGCGAGGCGATCTCGGCCGATCCCGATTACTATCGCTGGACGCAGTGGTTCTTCGTGCAGCTCCTCGAGCATGACCTGGCCTATCGCAAACACTCTCCGGTCGATTGGTGTCCGAGTTGCAATACGACCTTGGCGAGAGAGCAGGTCTGGGGCGAGGCGCGTCTCTGCGAGAGATGTGAGACCCCGGTGATCCGCAAGGAGTTGGATCAGTGGTTCTTCAGAATTACTCGATACGCCGACGAGCTTCTCGATTTCTCGGCGATCGATTGGCCCGACCGGGTCAAGACCCTCCAGACCAATTGGATCGGCCGCTCTGAGGGGGCCAGCGTGGTCTTTCACACGGAGGCGGGAGCGCCCGTAGAAATCTTCACGACCCGACCCGACACCCTGTGGGGTGCCACCTTTATGGTGCTGGCACCGGAACATCCTCTCGTCGAGGCGGTTACCTCCGAGACCCAGGCAGTCGAGATAGCGACCTATATCGAGACGGCCACCCGGCAGACCGAGATTCAGCGGCTTGCAGCGGATCGTGAGAAGGCCGGGGTCTTCACCGGCGGCTACGCTATCAACCCGGTGAATGGCGAACGGATTCCGATCTGGATCGCGGACTATGTGCTGATGACGTATGGTACCGGAGCGATCATGGCGGTTCCGGCGCACGACGCACGAGATTTCGAATTCGCTCGCAAGTACGGTCTCGAGATTCGTTCGGTCATCCGACCCGACCAGGGTGAAGTGCCCGAAGGAGCGGAGATGGAGGCGGCCCTCTTGACCTCTGGAAGCATGGCGAATTCCGGTCCGCTCACCGGCACCCCGGCCGCAGATGCGATGGCCAAGACACTCGAATTCATCTCCGCGCAAGGAATCGGCGAGAGCACGGTCGGCTATCGAATTCGCGATTGGCTGATCTCCCGTCAGCGCTACTGGGGAGCACCGATTCCGGTGATTCACTGCAAAGACTGCGGCCCACTGCCCGTTCCCGAAGATCAGTTACCCGTTCTCTTGCCGGACGATATTGAGTGGCTGCCTACCGGCGAAAGTCCACTGAAACTGCATCCCACCTGGCGCCAGGTGGAGTGTCCTGCCTGTGGGGAGGCCGCCGAACGTGAGTCCGACACAATGGACACATTCATGTGTTCTTCGTGGTACCACCTCCGCTATCTGAGCCCGGCGTTTCAGGATGGGCCGTTTGATCCGGACGAGTACGACTATTGGATGCCGGTCGACACCTATACCGGGGGCATTGAGCATGCCACGATGCATTTGATCTACACCCGTTTCTTCCATAAGGCCTGTCGGGACATGGGTATTCTCGAGGGGAGCGACGAGCCGATGGTGCAGCTGCGAAACCAGGGCATTGTGTTGGGTGAGGACTCGGAAAAGATGTCGAAAAGCCGCGGCAATGTGGTTGCTCCCGACGCCTTCGTTGACCGCTACGGGAGCGACACGGTACGGAGCTACCTGATGTTCTTTGCCCGATGGGACCAGGGAGGACCTTGGAACAGTCGCGGTATCGAGGGAACGTCGAGATGGCTCCGTCGGGTCTGGTCACTGTTCTCCGGCACTCATCAACAGACTGAACCGGTCCCCGGTCCCGGTCCCGGCATCGAGGAGAAGCTCCGTCGCAAAGTGCACCAGACTCTGCGACAGGTGACGCGTGATTTCGAGTCATTTCAATTCAATACCATCGTAGCGGCGCTGATGGAACTTTCAAATGAGATGAGTCTGGCGCATCAGAATGGAGCTTACGGTTCACCGGCCTGGGTGGAGGCTCGAGAGATTTATCTGCTGATGCTGGCGCCGGTGACTCCCCATATCGCCGAGGAACTCTGGGCCCTCTCGGGTCGAGACGAGTCCGTCCACCTTCAACTCTGGCCTGTGGTGGATGAAGATGCCGCTCGTGAAGACGAAGTTACGATCGTCGTTCAGGTCAATGGCAAACTGCGTGGTCGTCTCACTCTGCCGGCCGGTGCGAGTGAAGAGACGGCGCGGGAGCTGGCTCTGGCGAGCCCGGGTGCGACTCGATTCACCGAGGGTAAGACCATCCGCAAGGTGATCGTCGTTCCGGATCGGCTGGTCAATATCGTTGCGAATTAACAGCTAAATGGAACTCAGCTTTGCCTTAAGTTCGGCAGGGATAGGAACCGCCTTCAGTCCGTCGGGGTGATTCAGCTGGCAACAGACGGAAGAAATGCGTCCCGTCGCGATACTGCGCCCATCTAGGGAAAAGGCGACTTCGTACCTCATCGAGCGCCTGCCACGGTGGGTGACCGAGACTTGAATTTGCAGGTCGTCTCCGTAGCGGGCGGGGCTATGGAAGGTGCAACTCGCATCGACACGGGGCCATCCATACTCTTTCTCGCCAATACTGAAGTGCACCGAACTGCCTAAGCTCTCGAGAAATTCGTGTTCCGCGCTTTCCATGAAAACGAAGAACCTGGAAAAATGAACGATGCCGCCCATGTCGGTGTCGGCGAATTCGATTCTGCGGCGTGTGGTAAAGATTTTCATGCAGGAGTGCCCTCCACGATGGGGTCAAAGCGTTGAACGATCGACTCATACAGATCTGCCGTGAGCTCTGCCATTTTTTCGTCCGAGAAATCATCGAGGACGGACCCTCGCCCCTCTCGACCGAGTCGAATGCGGTGCTCATCATCGTCTAAGAGAGTTGTAAGTCCCTCGACGAGAGCGGTTGCTGAGTGTGGCTCGACCAAGATTCCGCCTCCGGTAGCCTCGAGCATCTCAGGAAACGAACCGTGCCGCGGCTGTACCACCGGAACCCCGTGGGCCATCGCCTCCAGCGCGAAGAGACCCTTGGGCTCTGCGTGGATCGTGGGCACGGAAAGGATATCGATGTTGTTGAGGAAGTCTTGCTTCTCGACCCGGTCGACTTCCCCGAGGAAAGTCACTCGATCTGCGAGTCCCCACTGCTGCGTTTTGGCCTTCAAGCCTTCCAGGTAGGGTCGATCGCGCTCTGCGAGGTATCCGGCAACTGCGAGCCGTAGGTCTGGCTGCGCGCCGCTCTGGGTCAGCAGACGAAATGCCTCCAGCAAGAGATGTAGGCCTTTTTCGGGGCAGATTCTGGCGAGATAGCCGATCGTAGGGGGCCTGTCCTCGAAGTCGCCGGCTGGACTTGGATCTGTATCCTGATGCCCGATACCCAATGGAATCACGTGCATCCTGGCTATCGGAACTCCAAGGTAGTCAGCCATCAATTCTGCATAGAAGTTGCTGGGAGCCACAAACCCGTCCACATCTCGAGCCCGGCGACGTAGCTCCTGGATCACCTTACCTTTGGCAGGCTCAGACAGCTGGTCCAAGAAGAGGTCCTCGCCGACCAGACCGCACAGCACCGGAACATTCAGTCTTGCCTTGATCTGATGGGCGAATCCGAGAAACATGGAATTGGTCAGTTGTACGATATCCGGCTTGAAATCGACCAGCCATTCGACCAGACTCGCCAGCTCCTTCCTCTGCCTGCCTTGACCGCCTTGGAGGACCGACAGCGTCAGGGGGCCGAGCTCCCGAGCGTCTGTGGACGCGCCGAGTTTTCCGATCCAATTGAGCAGACGGGGTTGATCGAGTAACCGGTGCAAGAACTTCGGCGTATATTGAAAGAGCTCGAGGCTGTGCTGCAGATAGACGTTGATCGCTCCGTAAAAGACCCGGTCCATGCTGACGTCGGTCTCGTCGGTGCGAATCGGGGTATAGGTCGGGATGAGCGCTACGTCGTGCCCTTGTCTGATCAGAGCTGCAGCCAAGGTGTTGTCATGGAGACAGCTACCACAGTACATACCTGCGGCTCCGGCGGCGATGTAGGCGATCTTCATATCGGCGACTGCTGCGGGTTAGGCCGAAGATTCATCGCTTGAAAAGAGGTTGCCCGATCGGGGAAAGTACTGCAGAGTGCGCTCCTCGTCTGGAGGTCTCGAGAGCAGTGATCCGACGATCAGGGCCACCGACGAAGCCACAACCAGGATGGCTACCGGCATGATTCCGGTGTCGCCAATCGTATATCCCGGAGTCTTCCATGCCTTCATGAATAAGTAACTCCAGAGTATCGCGGTCGTAAGCACACACGCCACGGCTCCCTGGCTCGTGCTGCGGCGCCAGTACAGGGCAGCGACGATCAGGGGAAATAGGGCCGCGAAGCCGCTAAAAGACCAGATTCCCAAACGGAACAGGCTGCGGTTCGCCCCGATGGAGAGCAGGAAGGTGCCGGTGAGAACTACTGCTACGAAGGCCCGACCAACGAGGACGTTATTGCTCTGGACAGCTTGGCGCAGGCTGGAGCCCTTGGGAAGCCAGCGCTGTAACTCGCGCGTCAGGAGGGTGCTGATGGACAGTGTCTGTGAGTCGAGCGAAGACATGACCGCGGCCAGTACGCCCGCCGCGAGCAGGCCGGCCATGAAGCCGGGAGCGTGGGAGTGGATGAGTCGCACCAACACCGAGTTGGTCGCACCTCCGACCAGACCCGGGAACTCCAGGGCGCCGAGGACGCCCAGCAGCACGCTGGGCACCCAGACGATGGCGACGCAAACAGGGTACGCAACAATCGGAAATCGGAAAGTCCCGGCGCTGCGGGCGGTGAGCCAGTGCATGAAGACATGCGGAAACATTCCCACAGAAAGAGGTATCAAGGCGTAGGTCAACAGTTCCAAGGGTCGGATGGACTCCCCTCGGATCAGCAAATCCGGTCGCTCCGCGAGTACCCGCGACATAGCAACACTGAGCCCTCCTATCTGCCGCACAATCATTGCGCAGGCCAGACCACCGAGGATCATGAAGACCATAGTCTGGAAGGTGTTCGCCCACGCGGTGCTGCGGACTCCGCCGAAAATCACATAGATCATGACGACCAGGCACATGACCAGGCTACCGGCCCACTCCGGAACAGACTCTCCGGTTATCTGATGCAGGGTAATGCCGCCTCCCTTGACTCCGATGAGAAGGTAGGGGACGAGCAGACCGACCAACACCACTGCGAGAAGGTTCCCCAAGAGTTTAGAGTTCCAACGATGTCGAAAGAATTCGATCTGAGTCAGGTGCCCCAGCCTCTTTCCCACCGACCAGACCCTGGTGCCGATGAACAGGAACACCAGCGGGGCAACCAGCGCCGAAGACGAGGCCATGAGCGCAAAAACACCGATACCGCGACGGTAGGCCTCGCCCGAGGCCCCGAGCAGAGAAAAGGCGGTCATGTGGGTCCCGAAGAGGGACATGAGCAGAACGAAAGGGCCGATCGTCCGAGAGGCGACGAAATAGTCTTCGCTTGTGCCGCGAAACAGGCGGTGTCCGGTGAGGCCGATCGCCAGCACGATCAACAGATAACCGGCAATGATCAGAAGAGTCATGGGGTCAGAGGCTCTCAGTCGTCGACCGGATCACTGGGACCGGTCAGGTCGTTTGGCCACTTGTTGAAAACCATCCAAGCCATGAGACCGGCCGCTGCAAAGCAGTAGGCAATATGGTAGGTGAGCCCGACCGGCAGTCCCAGAACCAATCTGGGAGACCACCACAGCCAAAGATCGTGATGGAGTAGGAAGAGGATGAGTATTCCCGACAAGAACAGAGCGGATTTTCTGGTCACGAGCAGACCTCTGCTGCTTCAGACACCGGCTCCATGCGGAATTCGGCAAGGGCAGTCATCAGACGATCGACCGGCCGCCGGTAGACATTGCCCATCAGCAGATCGACGAGTTGTCCGGAGCAGTCAGGGTGGCGTTTCAAGAAGGCCCCGAAACTAAAATTCGGATCATAGAAGGCATCCACGAGCTGCCTTAGGGAGTCCATTCCAGCCGACAGATCGGGACCGAAGCTGCCGAGTTGCCGGGCACCGACATCGTTGTTCTCGAGTCCCGCGCAGATCGCGTCGGCAGCCATCTCGCCGGACTTGAGAGCCAAGAAGACTCCACTCGAATAGATCGGGTCGAT
>JAZFTL010000470.1:0-5650 GCA_036446675.1 Thermoanaerobaculia bacterium | reverse complement strand
AAGATGCCACCTTTGAGTGCCCGGACCGAGGACATACCCCTGCTGACTGACTACTATCTCAAGCTCAACTGCGAAGAGAGCGGCAAGCCGCTCAAGCGATTGACCCCGGCGGCGCTCGAGGTCATGGCAAAGCATCAGTGGCCGGGAAATGTGCGAGAGCTCAAGAACATCCTGGAATCGGCGGTTATTTTTCACGAAGGAGACGAGATCGACTGGATGGATCTACCCGTTGAGATACGGGAGGGCGGAAACTCGAAGGAGGAGTCTCCGGTGCAGCTGGCGGTGGGGGAGCCTAGGTCGATGGCTGAAATCGAGCGGATGGCGATCCTAGAAACCTTGCAACGGACGAAAGGTCACCGGGCTGAAGCTGCGGCAATTCTTAAGATCGGTCTCAGGACTCTGCAGCGGACGCTCAAAAATTACAAGCAACTCGACTTGACTCAGGAGTAAGATAAATGAACGTACCGTCGATGGTTCTGATTCACAATCAGATCTTAGGTCTGAAGGGGACAGAAGGTAAGTTATTTCAAGTCTCTGAACTCGGCTATTACGAAGTCGAGTGTGTATTCGGGCAGGCGAAGCACAGAGTCTTGTTGCCGATTCACAGTACAGTGATCATCGCCAAGGAGGTAGTAGAAGAGGACGTGCTTCAGCTGGATATTGAGCCTTGAGTCGATAGGCTTTGGAGCGATTCAGCTTCATTTGATCAGTGCGGCTGCATAGCATCGAGAATCTCACCCACGGCTTGCGTCATCCCCACCAAGACCGATCGAGCAATGATTGAGTGACCTATGTTGAGTTCTTCTATTTCCGGCAGAGCTGAGACCGCGCCAACATTCTGGACCGTCAATCCATGTCCCGCAAAGAGTCGGCAGCCGAGAGTCGACCCTGCCTTGGCTGCTTCCACTAGGTGGTCGAGGTATTTCTGAGTCTGTGGTTTCGAAGCCCGAGAGTAGCTATCTGTATTCAGTTCTATAGCCGGCATCGAGGCGACCTTGAGTTCTTGGAGCTGAGCGATTCGGCTGCTATTGGGATCTAGAAATACCGATACGTCGATGCCGCAGTCTTGAAGCCGGTTGCAGGCGGATTCCACCTTCGAGAACTGAGACTCGAGATCGAGTCCGCCCTCAGTGGTGATTTCGTCGGGTTTTTCGGGAACCAGAGTGACCTGTCGAGGTCGTTGTTCGAGCGCGATCGCCAGCATTTCATCCGCCACCGCAATCTCGAGATTCAGCTTGAGGTTCGGGACTGCGACGAGCCGAGCTAGGTCCTGATCCTGAATGTGGCGTCGGTCGCTCCTTAGGTGAATCGTAATCCCGCCGGCTCCGGCATCTAGTGCGAGCTTGGCGGCGGCGACTGGGTCAGGGTAGCTAACCCCACGGGCCTGTCTGACGGTCGCAACGTGATCGACATTGACGGAGAGTGAGGTCATCAGGCTACTCCCCGATTTCAGTTTGAATTGCGGCGGCGAGCTGATCGACGAGAGTCTCTACCTCGTTCTTGTCTGGGCCTTCGATCATGATTCTGGCCAGCGGCTCGGTTCCGCTGTAGCGCAGGACCAGGCGACCGCGGTCACCTAGGACCAGCTGGGTAGCTTCAAGTACAGACCGGATCGACGGAATTGAGGACAAGTCCGGCTTGCTCCGGACCCGTACGTTGCGCAGAACCTGCGGGTAATGCGGAAATCGGCTGAGGAGAACCGACAAGGGCTGAGGCGAAATATTCACCTCGTAGGCCATGTGGAGTGCTGTCAAAAGTCCGTCGCCGGTCGTCGTGGTGTCATCACGAATGATGTGCCCCGACTGCTCACCCCCCAAAACGATGTTTTCCCGTCGCATCGCTTCCACGACCTGGCGGTCTCCGACGTCGCAACGAACCAATTCTATATCGTGTTCAGCCAAGATAACCTGCAGCCCGAGATTGCTCATCGTGGTCGCGACTACCCGAGCCGGTTTGAGTTTTCCGTCTCGCTGTAGCGCCAAGGCCCAGAGCATGAGGATGGCATCTCCGTCCCAGATCGTGCCGAGCTCATCGACGAGGATGGCACGATCGGCGTCTCCATCGAAAGCGACGCCAAGATCGCAACCTAACTTTTGCGTAGCTTTGGCCAAGGCATCAGGTTTTGTTGAACCGCACTCGGCATTGATATTGGTTCCATTTGGCTGATCAAACAGGATGTGTACATCTGCTCCCAATTTACGAAAGAGCGGTTCGGCGAACGGGCCGGCTGCGCCATTGGCGAGATCGAGGCAGATGCTCAAGTCGGACAGGGGCGTCGGACCCGGCAAGGCAGCCTCGAGGGTCTCGGCATAGCGTGCGGCGACGTCTGGCGATTCGACAAGAGGTGGCAATGGACTGTCCGGATCGAGTGAGACATCTGGAGATCCAGCTAGAAGCTCGTCGACCTGTCGCTCTTGTTCCAGCGACCACTTGCGGCCAGCCCTGTCGAGGAGCTTGATTCCATTATCCTCATACGGATTGTGGCTGGCGGAGATCGTAACTCCGCCGGCGGCTTCAAGCTCGCGAACCAAGAATCCGACTCCAGGAGTAGGGATCACACCCGCCCACACGGTCTCTATGCCGCCTACCTCAAGGCCGGAAATCAGCCAAGCAGCGATTTCCGGCGTACTCCGCCGGGTATCGCCACCTACAACGACGGTCATGTCTTGGTCGTTGAGCCGCAGTACTTCGGCGACTGCAAGACCGATACGCGTGACGGTCTTTCGGTCTAAGGGATACTGGCCGGCCGGAGCGCGAATGCCGTCGGTTCCAAAGAGATTATTGCGTCGGGCGGTCTGCAGTGTCGACTCCGGGTATTACCAACGGAACTCTGACCGTGACGATCAGTGATTGCTCGACCTTGATGAGGGGGTCTGTTGACACGATGAATGCTTGTGCCTCGAAATCCGTGGCATGGCCGTTCAGATTGACCTCACTCGTAGACAGGCTGGCGAGCGCCTTGATTCGAGATTCAGGCCCACTCACCAGGGCGAAGAGCGGGCGTACCTCCGGCTCTTGCGCTACGGCTCCGGCTGAAGGCTCACCGACGAGGCGCGCTGCGATCGGTTTCATGGCCGTGATGGTCACGTCGATCTGAAGTTGGAGCACGTTCGGTTCAATCGAGTCGACTTCGAGGCCTTCCGGAAGGTCCACATCTTTGGGCCCCAGTTGGACCTCGCGATTGCCCTTGACGGCGTCGCGCAGATCGAGTCGAACGCTGACTTGAAACGGGTTGAGACTACCGATCTTGCTGGCCGGCCCACGGACCTTCACTCGCACCTTCTCCGGGGCGTCGAGGATCATCAGCCGGCTGTTCTCCTGCAGGTTGTACGAAAGCGTGGCGTCGATCGCGGTGAAGGCCACCACTTCTCTGTTCTGCAAGCTGACAACGAACCATGCAATGACCGCCACAGTCAGGGCCAGGAGGCGAAGTCCCCATATGCTCCTCGTCTCAGTCATGCCACTCCAGGTATCGAAGGATTGATCTCCGTAATGAGGTGTCGGTACAGCGAATTGCGCAAGTTCTTGGCATCGAGCCCACGCTCCATGTTGCCATCGACAGCCACCGAGATAACTCCCGTCTCTTCAGAGACTACGATGGCAACGGCGTCCGCTTCTTCTGAGATGCCCAATGCTGCCCGATGTCTGGTGCCGAAATCTTTTGAGACTTCCGGTGCTAGAGCGAGTGGGAGAAAGCAGGAGGCTGCTGCCAGGCGATCTTGTTGAATGATGACTGCCCCATCGTGCAGCGGCGTCCCCGGAGTAAAGATATTGATCAAGAGGTCATACGACACGGCAGCATCGACTTCGATGCCGGTATCAATCGCCTGACCCAGGCCCTCGAGTCGCTGCACCACGATGAGTCCACCGATGCGACGAGCAGCAAGTGTAGTCGCCGCGAGCACGAGGTCGTTGATCGTCGATTCCACATTCGCATCGGTGGGCCGTCCCCACCAGGGATTACGACCAAAGCGGGCCAGTGCTTTGCGGATCTCTTGCCGAAAGAGCACGATAACAGCGAAGGGGAGAATGATAAGAAAATTCGAGAGTAATGCATCGAGAGTTGCCAGTTGTAGTCTCTCAGCCAGAAAATTCACCCCGGCGATGAGAAGAATTCCCAAGAGTATTTGTACTGCCCTGGTGCCGCGGATGAGCAACAATAGGTAGTAGACCGCAATTGCCACAAGGGCGATGTCGAGGATGTCACGCCAGGTAACCAGTGCGATCCACGATTCCAAATTCATGGGTGAGCCCGGGTCGCGCGATCGATGGCTTGCCAGGTCTCGAGGAACTCACTGGTCTCTGCGACATCATGGACGCGGACGATTGCGGCTTGGTGGTGCGCCGCCCAAGCCACCGCCGCAAGGCTTCCGGCGAGTCGATCCTTTGGGGCCCGAGCGGTGATCTCGCCGATGAAGTTCTTGCGGCTGGCACCAACTAGCAAGGGCATGTCGAGGTCACAAAAGCAGTCGAGGTTGCGCAGCAGGAGCAAATTCTGGACGGTGGTCTTTCCGAAACCGATGCCTGGATCGACGATCAGTTGGTCTCGGCTCACACCCGCCGCTTCGGCTCGATGGGCAGCAGCGTTAAGCTCGATGTGGACCTCGGTGAGGAGATCTCTAAATGCAATATTCTGTTGCATGCTGCGGAGCTCTCCCCGGCTATGCATGAGGACAAGCGGGCAGTTCGCGGCGGCCACAGCCTTGCCCAGTTCGGGATCGGCCAAGGCACTGATATCGTTGATCAGATCTCCGCCGTTGGCTAGGGCGGCCTGGGCGACTTCTCCCTTGCGCGTATCGATCGACAGCGGAGCATCCGTTCGAGCGCGCAGCTCCTCGAGAACCGGCAGCAGGCGGTCGAGTTCCTCTTGAGCATCCACCATCGATGCCCCCTTGCCGTAGGTACCGCCGCCAGGACGGGTTGATTCAGCCCCCAGGTCCAAGAGATCGGCTCCTATCCGAAGCATTTCCAGACCATGCTCGACCGCGGACTGCGTATCGAGCCATAGTCCGCCGTCGCTGAACGAATCCGGGGTGATGTTCAGTACACCCATGACGAGGGGGCGACTACCGAGCCGGAGTTCTCTACTCCGCGGTAAGTTGAGAGTTTTCCATGATCTACTTGATGTCCTTTGAGCCTGGGTAGCAATCATGAAATCGTCCGGCGGTGGACTCGTTGGCTCGATAGCTCGGGTGGTGATTACTCTGTAGAAGGAAGCGGGTCGGGGGGCATAGGAATTCTCGGCGGTGCGGCCGCATCATCCGCATCATCTGATAGTTTCGGGCCGCTTTCTCTGGTCCCATCTTTCTCTGAAGGTGACTCCCCGGTCTGTAGCTCGTCGCTGGTCGGAGTAAACTCCTCCGGAGGACCCAGTTCCTGCCCGGTCATCTCGCGAATAGTTTCATAGACCTGTGACCCATCGAGTGTTTCAAACTCCAGCAGGTCTCTTGCCAATCTCTCCAGAACCGTGTCGTGTTCGGTCAAGATTGTACGCGCCGCCTGGTAGCACTCATCTACGATGCGCCTCATCTCTTGGTCGATCTGGCTAGCTGTGTCGTTGCTGTAGTCAGCGCGCTGCGAGAAGTCACGGCCCAGAAATACAGGTTCGTCCTTGCCACCCAGGGAGAGAGGACCAAGATCGGACATACCC
>JAZFTL010000469.1:0-5045 GCA_036446675.1 Thermoanaerobaculia bacterium | reverse complement strand
TCCGCCACCACCACCACATGAACTCGCCTTTGAAGCCCTCCGGGTTCTTCGGGAGATCGATCTCGAGAACCCAGAGCAGATCAGACGGTTCTATTTCGGAATCTCGGAAACAATTCGTGCCTACGTCGAAGGACGCTTTCGCCTCAATGCCACGGACCTTACGACCGAGGAGATTCTCTTCAATTTGAGAAAGCTGGAGGACCTTGCGGCGAACAACAGAGAGCGTCTGGAATTTTTCTTGAAGGACACCGATCAAGTTAAATTTGCCGACCATGAGCCGACCGATTCGGAGATTGAAGAGACCTACGAACGCGCCCTGGCTTTTGTCGAGTCTTCCATACCGACTCCGACTGAGGAGGCGAGCCCTTGACCCAACTCTACTTTGCGGACCTTTGGATTCTATGGGTTCTAGGCCCGGTTTTTGGTGTGTGGCTTGTCGCGAGACTGGTGCTGCCGCGCCTTCACCGAGGCGGCAGAACCGCGAGCGTACGGTATTCGACGACCACCCTTCTCGAACAACTGAGACCTTCTCGATCACTACTTGTCCGCAAAGGCATCGTCGGATTCAGAGTCTTGATCATTGCGTTGTTGATGATTGCGATGGCCAGACCGCAGACCGGTCGGAAGCAAACCCAGATTCGCACCGAAGGCATCGACATCGTGCTCGTGCTCGACACCTCAGGCAGCATGCAGGCGCTCGACCTCGACAGCGATCGCGCTATCGAGCGTCGCCGCAACCGGCTACAGGTGGCGCAGGCGGTGATGGGAGAATTCATCGAGAAGCGGGAGAATGATCAGATCGGTCTGGTGGTGTTCGGAAGTGAAGCCTTTACTCAATGTCCGCTGACTCTGGACCACGGCATCGTTTCGACTTTTCTGGCCGGCATTGATATTGGTATCGCCGGTGATGCGACGGCGATTGGATCTGCCATAGGAACCGCTGTGAAACGACTGAGGAATTCTGAGGCGAAATCGAAGGTCATCATTCTATTGACGGATGGGCGCAACAACGCCGGCTCCCTGAGCCCTCGGAAGGCGGCTGAGATTGCTAAGACTTTCGGTGTCAAGATCTATGCGATTGGAGCGGGGACCAGGGGGAAGGCTCCTTTTTTGGTGGATTCCTTCTTCGGAAAACAGGTGGTGTATCAGGCTGTCGAGATCGACGAATCGACTCTCAGGGAGGTCGCGACCAGTACCGATGGAGCTTACTTTCGTGCCGAAGACAAAGAGGCCCTAGCGGCGATCTACGATGAGATCGACCAACTGGAGAAGACCGAAGTCACCACCCACACTTACATGGAATATCACGAAAGATTTAGGAATTTCGTGACTCCTGCGCTTGGTCTTCTGCTCCTCGAGATCGTCCTACTTGGAACAAGGTTTCGTAAGCTGCCGTGAAAAGAATGAAACGACCGCACCTCCCCGGGGTGCATCATATCGTTACCTGCTTGGCGTTCATTGCGACGGGATGCAGTGACATCAGAATTGGTAGTCCGAGTTCCCTGTGGCTTCTCTGGTTGGTGCCGGCCACACTGGTTTTTTATATCTACTCGTTCCGGACCAAAGCGCGCCTCCTGCATCGTTTCGCGTCAGCGGCGATTCTTGGGCAGTTGACTGCCGGCGTGAGCAAATCAAGGCAGCGATTGAAGGCCTTTCTTGTCTTGGTCGGTGTCTTCGCCTGCGTACTTTCGCTCGCCGAGTTGAAGTATGGCTTCACCTGGGAGGAAGTCCGGCGCGAGGGAGTCGACATTGTCGTAGCATTGGATGTGTCAGACAGCATGCTGGTAAAGGATGCGCAGAGCGGCGGTGAGCTGAGCCGGATGGAGCGGGCGAAGCGAGAAATAAGTGACCTCCTAGGACTCCTGGAGGGAGATCGCATCAGCTTGGTCGCCTTCGCCGGATCCGCCTATTTGGAATGTCCGCTCACTTTGGATTACGGAGCTGCTGAGATCTTTCTGGATGCAATAGACACCGACTTGATACCCGTGAAGGGGACAGATCTAGCGGAGGCGATTCGGACTTCACTCAAAGCCTTCGAGGGGTCGTCGCACGGCTCGCAGGCGATGCTGCTGATTACGGATGGAGAAGATCATAGTGGTGCTGCTATGCAGGCAGCCGGAGAGGCGAAGCTTGCCGGGGTTCGGATCTTTACGATCGGTATCGGACGAGATGAAGGTGCACCGATTCCAGCGCCCGGTGGGGGCTTTCGAAGAGATCGAAACGGCGAGATGGTGTTGAGCAAGCTGGATGAGCCCACCCTGCAGAAAATCGCCCTCGAGACCGGCGGAAGGTACGTCCGATCGGTGACGGGGGACGTGGACCTCGAGCAGATTTACCTGCAGGGAATTAAGGCTACCTTGAAGGATCAGGAGCTTGGTTCCCGGCGTCGGCAGCGCTGGGAAGAGCGCTATCAATGGATACTCGCGATCGCTCTTTTCGCCCTGATGCTGGATCCTTTGATCTCTGAAAGAGAACGTCAGAGGGGGACGGAAGATGTATAAAATCGGGCTGCTGATGATTTGCCTGGGGATGGGAAGTGCGGCAGTGGCACAGACGGCATCTACGGAGAACGCCGTCCTCGAAGATCCCGCTGTTGCCGGTGATGGCAGTGCAACGGGGACTCGAGCTTCCCGCCACGAAGATGACCCGTATGCAGCGTATCTCGACGGTGACTATGAGACGGCTCTTGCCGGGTTCGTCGATCAACAGGTGGAGCGACCGGACCACCTGGGGATAGCTCTGAACGTCGGCAGCGCCTACTACGAAATGAAGAATTACGCTGCAGCCGAGAAGGCGTTTTCTGCAGCGGCTTTCTCTGCCGGGACGGAACGCCAAGCCGAAGCTTTCTATAACCTAGGTAATACGGCTTTTCGCCAAGGAAAGCTCGAGCAAGCGGTCGAATTCTATAGAGCGTCGCTCGAGAAGAACCCTGACGATGCAGACGCGAAATTCAACGTGGAGTTCGTGCGTGATGAGATTCGCCGACGACACGAAGAAGCTCAGAAGCGTCAGGACCAGCAGTCGCGACAACAGGATGGTGACAAGTCGTCGGACCAAGAGAAGGCGGACTCAGATTCCCAGGAGGGACAGTCTCAGCAAAGCGCGAGCGAGGAAGACGGAGACGGTGACGGTCTGAGCGATTCGATCGAGATGCAGGGCGAGAATCCGACAGATCCGATGAACCCAGACACAGACGGCGACGGCGTCAAGGACGGTGACGAAGATCGTAATGCCAACGGTAGGGTCGACCCAGGCGAGACGGATCCGAACAAGGTCGACTCAGATGGCGACGGAGTGCCGGATAGCCTGGACCAAAGCCGGAGCGAGGCCAATGCGAAGGGGGAGACGGCTGAGGACCTGCAGAACGGTGCAGGCTTGACTCCCCAAGCGGCTGAACGCTATCTGCAGGCCCTCCAAGAGGGCCGGCCGCACCAGAGACACCGCGGTAAGAGGGGGCAGCGCCGGCCGGCGAAAGACTGGTAGTGATGCTTCGAACGACCAAACTTTTCTCCAGCTCTCCACTCTCACTGGGGAGTTACTTTCGACTCCGTCGGTTGAGTGGCCTACTGCTGTCCGGTCTTGTTTCGGCAGCTGCGTTTGCGAATGGCATCTCGGTGACCGTTGATCGAGATGAGGTTACGATTGAAGACCAGATCGCTCTCTCTGTAACGGTAGAGGGATCGCGCGATGCTGTCCCAACTCTCCCCGATCTCTCGGCCTTCGAGGTCGTTTCGAGGGGACAGTCGAGCCGGATGAGTTTTTCCAACGGGCGAGCGAGTTCGAGTGTTGTTCGGCAGTACGTCCTCATTCCAAAGAGCAAGGGAACCTGTTATATCGGACCGGCCACTGTCGAGCTCGACGGTGCACTCTATTCGAGTAAGCCGTTTCAAGTGCGCGTCCATAACGCCACAACCAGGCCCGACAAGTCGCGCGATCTATACATTACCTCGAGGGTGTCGACAACCACTCCGTATGTGGGGCAACAGGTCGTCTATATCTGGCGGTTTTTTCGCAAGGTCCGCATCGGCGATGCACGGCTGGAGCCTCAAGACTACGGTGGCTTTCTTGTCGAGGAACTCGGTGATCTGAAGGAATACAGAACTCAGGTCGGGGGAGTGACCTATGTCGTCAGCGAATACCGTAAGGCCCTTTTCCCCCAGGAAGTTGGAGAACTCATCGTTCCGTCATCGCAGTTGACATGTCAGATCGTGGTCGAAACAGGGACGCCCCAGAGGAGTCTGTTCGACGGGTTCTTCGGCCGCACTACGACCGCGACTAGAATTCTACGGAGCCGCGAAATTAAGCTCACGGTGCGGCCCCGTCCCGCCCCTCCGAAGGACTATTCAGGGCGTGTAGGGACGTTTTTCTTGTCAGCTAGCCTCAGCAGACGAGAGCTCAAGGTCGGCGAATCGACGACCCTGAAACTCAAGGTTTCAGGGTCGGGAAACGCTCAGATGATTAGCGAACCGAGCTTTCCGCACCTGCAATCTTTCAAAGTCTATGCCGACAAGCCCGACGGCTCTCTGCAGCGATCGGACTCTGGGCTGTCGGGAACGCAGACTTTTAGCAAAGCCCTGGTGCCATTGAAAGCTGGAGCGTTATCTGTGCCGCCGATCAACCTGGTGTACTTTGATCCCGAGGCGGGAAGCTACCGAACGGCGCGTACTGAGTCGATCGGGCTGATCGTCTTGCCCTCGGATGACGTGGAAGAGCTCAGGCTCACTGAGTCGGTAGCCCCGAACAGGGGAAAAGTAGCGGTTCGAATTCTAGCGGACGATATTCTTCCTTCCTACAGAAGAGTCGACGCTGTCAGGCCTCCGCAGGGTGTTCTGGCGAGGGCACTGCCGTCAGCGGGGCTCTTGGCTCCACCAATACTATTCCTCTGTGCCCTGGGTTTGGACCGTCGCCGCCGCCGACACCGACTCGACGCGACAATTCAATGTCGACGCGGTGCTTTAGCCAGGGCGAAACGAACCCTGAAAGCGATTCGCAATTCGTCGTCGGGGGGTGCTGATCTTGCAGTTGCGACGCAGACGTCGAGCTGT
>JAZFTL010000468.1:0-4086 GCA_036446675.1 Thermoanaerobaculia bacterium | reverse complement strand
TATCCTCTTCTGAAGGCATCATATAGGTTCGCAGTATATGTCAATAGGGCACTGCAACTACAGCATCGACGGGTCACTTAGGTCGAGGCTGCGGATCGCCGACTACCAGTTCGACCCCGGAGTAGTAGTGCTGCAGAATATCTCGATAGCTATGACCACGCACACCCATTCCATACGCTCCGACTTGACACATTCCGACTCCATGTCCCCATCCCCGACCGACGAACAACCAACCCGATTCTCGACCGGCTGGAGCCAGGCGCTTTGCCGTGAACCAAGTATCCGGCAGATCCAGAGTCCAGCGGACTGGAAGTCCTTCGACCAATTGCTCACGCCCATCGTCACCTTCGATTCGCATTTGGGCCACCCGGCCCGACTTACCTCTCGAGACGATGACCAACCCCTTGAAACCCAAGCCAGGATAGCGCTGATTCACCAGGTCCCTGAGCTGTCGGTCTGTGCGAAAGCGGGTCCACGAACTGAAATTGCTGGTGCGATCGTAGGCAACGCCATCGCGATCGACATCGTGAAGCACTCCGATCATTCTTTCCGAAGCCAAGTAGATGGTCATTCGATCTCCGGGTAAGACGGCCAACCCAGACGAAGAAAAGCCGCTGCGGGTGCGACGGTAGGTCGCGAGGATCTCGGGGATCGGCAGTGAGAGTTCAACGCCTTTGGAGCGCACTGTCATCAGTCTGTCTTTGCTTCCCAAGTAACGCACTTCGCGCTTCTCGACGACCCGCAGAAACAGAGCCAACTCAAGGAGCGTCTCCTCGATCTCGTGCGCCGTGAGGGGCTGGTCAAGAGGCCCGGCAAGCAGGCCGCTTTTCACAAGATAGGCGGCAAGTCGAAGGTCCGACTCAGTCCAACCGGTCGGGGGCGGCTGATCGAGAAGATAGGGCAGATCTTCCGGTGCTACAAACAGCCGCGAGTCCACGGCTAGGTCGAAGACTGAAGCGACGAATCGTTGAACTTCGCGGCGCTCGAGTGAGCGCAGCTCATCCGACGGTAGTGGTAGCCCCGCCATGCTTGCGAGCTTCCGCAAACGCGAAGCTAGGCTGACTCCTGGGCTATCTTCCTGGTCTACCGGTATCAGTCGCTGAGTGATGCCCGCCGGAAAGGGCAAACCGATTGGGTCACCGCCTCCGAATCGATCGACACCCGCCTCGAGGCAGGGCACTCCCTTGAGGTATGCCGCTTCTTTCTCTGGAAACACCACGCTCACATCTTCGGTGTGCCCCCCGCAAGTCGAACTGTACAGTGCGTCAATGGGCCCACCTCCGAAGGTAAGAATCTCGCCTGCGGTCTCAGCGACCGCTCGGTCGGAGAGAGGGTGTTCGGCACTCATTCCGCCGTATACCTGACAACGTGGAGTTGAACAGATATCGTAGCCCTCTCCCCCAAATTCGCCCAAGTTATGCAGGGTGTAGGAGCGAGCTGCGACCGTCTGTGCCTTCAATGCGTCGAGATTATCGTAGACATATGGCCCCATTTCACGAGGGACCACGCCCCGTAAGTAATCTTCGAACCCGATTTCATTGATGACATTCAGACTTCCTCGACGATTGAGATAGATCAGTATTTTCCCGCGATAGCGCCCCTCCAGCACTTGGATTCCTTCGTTGCCACTCGAAGAGATCTGCAACCACTGTCCGGGCACCGTGAGAACATCTTCTCCTCTCACAATCTTGAGAGCGGGGCTTGCCGACGGTAATTCCTCGAAGACCACCCAGGATGACTTCAGGCCCGCCCGCAAAACAGCCGTCTTCTCTGTAGCCTCTTCGCGACTTGAATACCTTCCGACTCGGACTCGGTACAAATCGGTCTTCGCATCAAAGACCACATCTGACTGCTCACCGGTCGACAGACTGACCCGGTGAGCAACTCCCTGCGCCTGCCTTTCGTCTTTGAGGGCAGCTGCCTGGATTCGATAGATACCCAACGCCTTGCCGGGAGACTCCGGCTCGATTCGAGCCGAGGAGATTGCTGCTACCTTCCTTCCCGACGCAGAAATCAACAAATCAGCTGCACAGCACGGTAGTGATACCGAGGAGAGGTCGGTTGCCAGACCGACGCGTAGAGTCTTCGGGATCGCGATCGAAGGCGAGCTGATCCGCTTCTGTGGCGAAATTCGCTCCTGCCCTCGCACCGCTCTCGCAGGGGGTACTGCATCACCCTCGGATGGTGAAGAACCCGACTTGGCAGAATCTGACGAGACCGATTCCTCAGAGCTGCCTGGTACTCGAGCCTTGGCAGATGGTGGCGGCGTCACGGGACTCGCCGGAACCACCGGCCTCGACAGGCTGCGGGCACAGGCACCGACCAATACCAACACAACCATCGTAACGAGATATCGTTTCACGGTAGCGGGCCGGTACTCAGCGTATTTCGTAAAACTCTGGATGTACCGTCGTTGCCGGGATCTCTTAACCGCTATGAGTCGGGTCATGCATCACTTTGGTTAGAGTCGATTCTGAGCACATCTAATATCGCGGCGATAGTCGCCGGCTTCGATCACGATAGGTCTGGCCATCTCGTACATTCTACTCAGAAGACTTGGGCGAACGCGCTGCGATAGGAGCTCCGGCGAATCGAAGTCCGGTCCTCGGTCGAGCGACTCACCCTTCCTAAAAGGCCCGTCGAGTCGATAATTGGTCGTAAAGATCGACGGTAGTCGGTTCGTGTAGCGCTTGTTCAAAATGAGATGCAAAATATCGTTGACCCACTCACTCGGCTTCTGAGCCCCCAGTTCGTCAAGGACCAAAACCTCAGCGTTCATCACCGGATGCAGCAGGTCGAACTTGGATTCCGCCGATCGAGGACTAAAGGTAGATTGAATATCGTGGATTAATTCGGTGAAATCGACAAACAGCCCCCGCACCCTATATCGCCGAATAAGTTCATTCAGAAGGGCCACTGCCAGGTGAGTCTTGCCGACTCCCGGAGCACCGATAAAAAGCAAACCGGTGTCGCGAAATCTGCCGTTCTCACCGACGAAGCTGTCAGCGTAGTCTTGGCTTTGCTTCTTTGCAGAGAAGAGCTGGTCCGCGGTCGCGGGATCCGGATTCGAAACATGAAACCCGTCCAGGGTACACGACAGGTAGCGCTCCGGGACGGCGGCCAAGCCCGTGCGAAGGGCCTCCTCCTCGCTTCGCCTACAGCCACACGGCACCGCCGTACCCACCCCTTCATCGCGCTTAATCGTCCAACCTCGGCCGTCACAAATGGGGCAGTTCTCGTTCGTCCCATTGGTCTGGATCATCGTTCAATCGTAGCACGGGTCGCCGCTAGAGGCGGCGCTCCCGAGGGAGCGACTATTGCCTGCTGAGTGGCCCGCTCTGCAACTTTACGAGGGCGTATCGTCGATCGATACTAGCCCTCCGGTCATGAATCTCTTGCCGGACAAACTCCAGCATTCGCTCTGCCTCGACCTGCATTTGAGCCAGCTGCTCCTGCATGTTGAGAATGACCTCGACCCCGGCTAGGTTGACTCCTAGCTCCCTGGTCAGATTCAAAATGATCTCAAGACGCAAGAGGGTTGCCTCGTCGTAGAGCCTAGTGTTTCCAGGGCTCCTCTGTGGAGAGATCAACCCCTCGCGTTCATACAGCCTCAGAGTCTGGGGGTGAATATCAAAGCGTTGCGCCACAGCGCTAATCATGAGGCTCTTGCGCCTGCCTTTTCGGTAGCCGGGCATCGCAACTACCTCTAAACTAGAAATCCTCTCGCAACCTGGAAGAGACTCTCAGAAACGCTCCGAGCCCTCTCCTGGCAGAGAATCTTTGCATGCTGTGACTAAATACACTCACTCGTAATTGACCTAGGTAATCAGTAGGCCTCAGTTATTTGGCCTGTTCATCAACGTCTACATATTCTGCGTCGATGACTTCATCTCCTCCACCATCCGCGTCGGCGGCTGGATCGGCCGGACCAGCACCGGAAGGACCCGTGGGCTCCGCATCGGCCTTCTCGTACATAGCCTCAGCAAGCTTGTGCGACGCACTCGTAAGTTCCGAAATGGCCGCCTCCAACTTCTCCAAGCTGTCTGATTCTTGCGCCTGCTTAGCGCCCTCGAGCGCCTGCTCCAA
>JAZFTL010000467.1:0-8204 GCA_036446675.1 Thermoanaerobaculia bacterium | reverse complement strand
CAGTCGACTATCTTGATGCCGATCTTGGCGACCTGACGTTGGCCTACGCTTGCTCTGTGCATAAGTCGCAAGGAAGCGAGTACCCCTGCGTCATTCTGCCGATCCATTCTCAGCACTTCATTATGCTGCAACGAAACCTGATCTATACGGCGCTCACCCGTGGCAAACAGTTGGTCGTAATCGTGGGATCATCCAGCGCCCTGCGTCAGGGAATCAGGAACAATCGCAGGCGCTCGCGATACTCGCTGCTTGCAGACTTCATTCGAGACCCGCCGGCCTAGAAGTCAGCGCTGGCTTTCACCCTTGTCATCCCGACCGAAAGCGCTGTAAGCGCTGCAGCGGAGGGATCTGGGTGGGGGACCTCATAACTAACAACGCGATGGTTAATATGCCACCCATCCCCCAGATTCCTCGCTCTCGCTCGGAATGACAAGGGCGGATTGCTCTTGGAACTCGAAAACTCGACTCAAACGTTAAGATGTCAAGCGATAGGAGATACCTAGCCCGAGTCGACCTTCTCTACCTCCTCGACTCCATCAATCGATGCCGCGTCGTCTGACACGTCTATCACTTCATCCGATCGATCGTCGTCTTGACTCGAGCCCGCCGGTGGGGGTGGTACAACCGGCGCTCCACCTCTCGACCAACGATCTGCAGTGCCGAATCGAGTCAACAGCGCCGCGCCGAAACCGATCGTCCAAGTTGCGTAGCAAAGGATGAAACTCATGAAGACAAACATGAAAGAAATAATCTTCAGCGGCCCCCAACCCCAGCTTAGAGCCTCGCCCGCAATCGCCCAGCCGTTGATCAATATCACGCCGAAAAGCAATGCGACGTAGGGCCCACCGAGGTTCCAACCAAAACGCTGCTCTGCCCAGCGCCCTATTCTCAGCGCCACCGCGGAATACCCCAGGAACGACACCAGTAAACACCCTAGAATAGCCATAGGAATCCACAGAATGGCCAAGGGAATCCCGATAATAGATACCAGCAGTACGACTAATACGATCACAAACAACGGAATGAAAAGCATCTGCCCCAAGAACCCCACCAGGCCGGATTTCCACGGCTCCTGCGCCACCTTCTGCTCCACTCGCTGGAGCAGCCTAGGTGCCAATAACATCACCAGACATCCCAACAGGCCGATCAGCAGTACTAAAAATATCTGCCACATGATTTTCATTGTCCTTCTAAAGGTTGAGACCTTGAATCCGGCCAAGTGCCCCTTGTGCGCGGACATAGCGATGCTTGGCCAGATGTCAAAATTGAAGTTTGGAGCAAAAGGAACCTCCACAATGTCCCCCCGAATCACGGCATCTTCGTGCCGCTCGACTGTTCCTCCCATGCTCACCGCGGAGCCCATAATCTCAGCGTCTGAGTCCAGACTCAGTGACCCGCCGATTGCGGTCACATCACCATGAACTTTGCCGCCCTCGATTCTTGCCGAATTCGCGAACACTACGACGTTACCCTTGACTTCGCCCTTGATCAGAGCGGGGCCTCCAAACACCGTTACATCGCCCTTCACAATCTCGTCTTCATCGACGGTCAAGCCGCTTCCCAGCACGACTTTCGGGTCGGAATGACGCATCGAGCGTCGATGTCGACTCGAGCGCGGAGCCCGCGAAGGTCGAGCCGTTTCAGGCGCCCACATTTCCGCCACTTCAGACTCCTCGACTTCGATCGGGGCCTCTGATGGAGCACCAAAAATTGAATGTAAGTGTGCGGAATCAAGCTCGGTCAGCCGAAGAATCGCTGCCGTATCGTCACCGACGAGACCTTCGAGATCAGCATCCTCGATCTGCTCACCGTCGACGCTGATACGGCCTGCTGAAACTTCGATCGCTCCCGCCGCGGCCCCTTCTTGCCTAGATTCGAGCAGGAGTCCCTCTTGCAGGAGGAGAACTCTATAATTCTCGAGAATGCTCGCCTTGAGCTCCGAGTCCTCCGGAGATAGCTCGGCCAATTGTTCGGACACTTCCTCATGATCGGTCTGATCAAGTGCCTGCACAGTCCCCTGAGCATGTGCCTGGCTGGGTATCAACCAACCAGACGCGACCAGTAATGCCGCAGCGATTGTGACCGTGCCGAAGCCAGTCTCTCTTCGGACCACGTTTCGAGCCCTATTGCCAACCGCGGGGCTCTCCGCAACTTCATACAAACGAAACATAACCACCTCTCTGATCTGCATCTATGAGCACAGTGAGAGCTCGAAGAGCTCCGGCACTGAGAATAAATCCCACAATTAAAATAGCCATTCCAACCGGCGACTGCACCAGCCGGCTCATCGACTCGCCGAAATCGGCCAGAGCTCGCCAAACGGCCAAGCTCTCCGCCAGACGGCGAAAGAATTCAACTGTCATATCAACACCAATACCCAACAGCTTCGTTGGGCTGAGCAGTCTCAGCAGAGGAATCAAGACACCTGGCGCCACTGCCGCACTGAGAGCGCTCAACAGGAGTGCAAGGCAGAGCGAAATTTTCAATGCGATCCTGAGTGGCTTCCCCACTGCCAGCTCAGATGCTTGACCGACCCTGGAACGCGCCATGACCCGATCGGTGAAACTCTCTGCAGGAACGGGTGAGGGAATCAAGTGAAAGAGCTGCACCAGCTCACTCTCCGCAGCGGCCTTTCTATCGTCTCCCTCAAATCTGAGCCAACGATTCAGGGTATCTTGCAATGTGTCGCCCATCGGTTCTTTCCTTCTATAGCACCCTACGACTCAGTCGAGCCTAAAGTTTCGCGACCCTTTTCAGGAGTCATCCTGACCACCATCATTTTCCTGGATACCAGCCTTTCTTGCCGAGTGCACCCGCCAATGCCTTCCGGGCTCGATGCAGGTGAGTTTTGACCGTACCCAACGGAAGGTCGACAATCTCACTGATCTCCTCGTATGATTTCTCTTGCTCGAAGCGCAGCACTAGGATTTCCCGGTACTCCGGCCGCAGGCCCGCGAGACTCGACTCAATCGCTACCCCCAGCTCCTGGCGCCGAAAGTATTCTTCCGGGTTCTCAGCATTGGGGTCGGCGTAGCTACGCAGAGGATCATCCCGCTCCGTGTCTTCATTCTCGAGCGAGACAGTGGGAACTCGCCGCCGACGCAACTGGTCAATCGCGGCATTGTGAGCGATTTTGAACAGCCAGCTCGAGAACTTGCGCGTAGAATCGAACGAACTGAGCGCTCTAAAAGCTTTACAAAAAACATCTTGAGAAAGCTCTTCCGCTGCTGACGGATCGCGCACCATGCGAATCACCAATGAATAGATCGGCCGTTGATAGCGGTCGACTATTTCGCGATAGGCATCTTGAGAACCGGCCAGCGCTCGCTCCACGAGCTGCTTGTCCTCGATCACGGAGCAGCCGTTCTCATCGAGTGAGTAAGGCAATGATCGCCAGCCCCAGAACGATCCTATAGGCCACGAAACCGGTGAGGGTGTGCTCCCGAACCCAACGCAGCAACCAGCCAATCACTAGATATGCGGCGACTGCCGACAGCGCGAATCCGATGCCAAGGGCCGGCAGCTCTTCCCGGAGCAGTCCGCCCGCAGCCATGTCGGCGAGGTCTTTCGCTCCGACCAACAGACCCACAGGAATCGCCAGCAAGAGAGCGAAGCGCGCCGCAGCGGACCGAGAAAAGCCCAGAAAGAGCGCCGCAGTGATGGTCATGCCGGACCTGGAGGTACCCGGAATCAGGGCCAGCGCCTGCGCCGCTCC
Source organism: Thermoanaerobaculia bacterium (assembly GCA_036446675.1). Classification (GTDB taxonomy): domain Bacteria; phylum Acidobacteriota; class Thermoanaerobaculia; order Multivoradales; family JAHEKO01; genus JAZFTL01. Next base: position 4,489 of record JAZFTL010000467.1, on the reverse strand, counting down.
GATGATCAGCGCAGCTTTGAATCCGATTTGAGCGAGGTCCAAGGATCGCCTTTCAGGGCTCACTCTGTCTGCAACCCCGAGCAGCAGGCCGAAGAGGATCGAGGTGGTGGCGATCAGCAGCGCACTGCGGGCCGCACTTGCCACCAGATCCTGCCCCAAAAAACCGACGACGGCAACCGGCAGGGTCGCAATCCCCAAGAGCCAGACGAGTCTCGCCTCATCCGACATCTCGCCCGTCTTGCCGGACTTCGACCGAGACCGCAATGCAGACAAGGATTCCATCCAAGCACCCAGTAAGGTTCTCAAGTCCTCACGAAAGTAGGCGATGAGGGCCAAGAGCGAACCGCTGTTTGCCGCCATATCGAAATGAAGCCCCTGGTCTTGCCAACCGAGCCAGCGAGAGGTCAAGATGAGGTGCGCCGAAGAGCTGATCGGCAGAAACTCGGTCACTCCCTGGATCACCCCCAACACGGCTGCTTGCAATGGAGTCATTGAGCAGCCCACGGTCGATTTCGAGAGGCTCGAAGCACTCTGAGTTGCATCATCTGCTCGATTCGAACCAAGAATATCGCCACCATCGTACGTTCACCAGTCGGCCGGAGCCATTACCTTAGTAGATATACTCACCTACTGGTTCAATTCGTCGACTCTTCGACTCACCATGTCTACTCCACCCGACCTCCAACCAAGCGAACTCGAGCACCTCCGCGCTCTCGGCATCTCGACCACTGAGGTCGTGCGCCAACTCCGGTTACTCAGACACCCACCGGCGCCACCAGCTCTGGATCGCCCCTGTCGTATCGGTGACGGTATCAAACAGATCGGCACCGCCGACGCCGACCGCCTCATCCGACTGGGTGAGGGCGCCGCCCACGCCGGCCGCATTCAAAAATTCGTTCCCGCTTCCGGCGCAGCGACCCGCATGTTCTCTGGCCTCGAGGAATTCACCCGGCCGGCTGCAGCCAAATCAGTCAGAGAGCTGCAGCTTCTTGCCGACCAGGGCAACTCGAACACCGCGGCACTGCTGCAGTTCCTCGCCGAGCTCGAACGCTTCCCGTTCTATCCAACGCTAAGAGCCTCGGTTGAGCAGTCTGGAGAACGCATCACGGAACTCCGGGAAGACTGCGGTTATGTAGAGCTTCTGGATCACCTTCTCGAACCCGCGAAGCTCGCCTACTCTTCAAAGGCGAAGGGCTTGCTCGATTTCCACCGATATCCCGCGGGGCACGCCAGGACGGCTTTCGAAGAACAGCTGATCGAGAGCCTCGGATACTGCACCGACAGCCAGGGCAACGTCAACTCTCACTTCACCGTCGCCCCAGACCAGCTGGAGGCCTTCGAGGCGCTGAGCTCCGAGGTCTGCCGAACCATCCGAGAGAGCCATGGGGTTCTACCTGTCGTAACCTTCTCAACCCAGAGTCGAGCCGGCGACACCCTCGCCATCGACTCAGACGGTGAGCCGCTCCGCACTCCAGATGGAGACTTGCTCCTGCGCCCCGCCGGTCACGGAGCCCTGATCCAGAACCTGCAGAATCTCGACGGCGACATCGTCGTCATCAAGAACATCGACAATATCGCCCCGGAAGCCCGCCACGCCGGCGGCGCTCATTGGAAGAAGCTGCTGGTCGGGCATCTCTTGGAGGTGCAAGCCAAGATCTTCAGCCACCTCGGCCACCTGCGAAAAATCGAAGACTCCATCGCAGCCGGTGGAGCCCTCGATGCAATCGAACCAGCCATCGCATTCCTCCAAGAAGAGCTGGCCCTCGCTCTTCCCTCCGAAGTCATCGGCGGCGATCCCGCGGCGCAGCGTGAGTACCTGATCTCCCGCCTCGACCGGCCACTACGGGTCTGCGGCATGGTGCAGAACGAAGGCGAACCGGGCGGCGGTCCTTTCTGGGTAGGAACCCAAGGAGGCGAGATATCCGGCCAGATCATCGAGGCAGCCCAGATCGATCGCCATGACCCATCAGCCGTCGAGATCTGGGCGAGCGCCACGCACTTCAACCCGGTCGACCTGGTCTGCAGCCTGCGAGACGCCGAAGGCCAAGCCTACGATCTCCAACAATTCATCGACCCGACCACCGCCATGGTTGTGAACAAAGAGGCCGATGGCCGCAAGTTCAGGGCCCTCGAGCGCCCCGGCCTCTGGAACGGCGCCATGGCCGGCTGGAACACCGCCTTCGTGGAGGTCCCCGCCGAGACCTTCACCCCCGTCAAGACCATCTTCGACCTATTACGGCCGGAACATCAACCTCATTAGAGCCCAATAGAAGGAGGCCAGCACACTCGGTTTTGCGTCCGCTGATTCAAGCTAGTAGGCGTGCAGGTAGCGGTCCTGCTCCCAGGGGTGAATCTGCGAGAGGTACTCGTGCCATTCCTCGCGCTTGGCTCTGAGGTAGTGTGCGAAGATATGTTCTCCGAGGGCAGCTTTCATCACCGCATTTTTCTCCAGATAGTCCAGAGCATCCGACAGGCTCGAGGGCAGTTCGTCGATCTTCAAGCGCCGTTTCTCTCGTTGGCTCATCGTGAAGATGTTCTTGTTCACCGGAGGGCCCGGATCGATGTTCTGCCGGACACCATCCAGTCCAGCCGCAAGCATCGCGGCCAGAGCTAGGTACGGATTGCACGACGGATCGGGGATGCGCACTTCGCACCGGGTCGACTTCCCTCTGCGGTCGGGCACCCGGACCAGCGGGCTGCGGTTCTTTTCAGACCAGGCGATGTTCGTCGGGGCTTCAAACCCCGGAACTAGGCGCTTATAGGAATTCACCAACGGGTTGGTGATCGCGACGAACGCCTTCGAGTGCCTGAGGATACCGCCAATGTATCCCAAGGCGACGTCAGACAGCTCCCAGTTACCCTTGGGATCGAAGAAAGCATTCTTCCCCGCATCATCGAGCAGACTCTGATGGGTATGCATTCCCGATCCATTGACTCCGAAGATGGGTTTGGGCATGAAGGTCGCATGGAGTCCGCTGTCGAAAGCCACCTTCTTGACGACGAACCTGAAAGTCGCAATATTGTCTGCACACTCCATCGCATCTGCATACTTAAAATCGATCTCGTGCTGGCCCGGAGCTACTTCATGATGCGCCGCTTCGACCTCGAAGCCCATCAGCTCGAGTACAACCACAATGTCCCGACGACACTGCTCGCCTCGATCGACTGGAGTCAAGTCGAAATAGCCACCGGTATCGTGAGCTTGAATCAGCGTCTCCCCAGCAGCGTTCTTCTGAAACAGGAAGAACTCCGCCTCAGGTCCTGCCACCATGGTATAGCCCATCTGCTTCGCTCTCTCCACCTGTCGCTGCAAGGCCAGACGCGGGCATCCGGCGAACGGGCTTCCATCCGGGCGGTAAATATCGCAGATCAACCGAGCCACCTTGGTGCCGTCCGGGCTCGCCCAGGGATTGACCCGGAAAGTTGCCAGATCGGGAGCCAACAACATGTCCGACTCCTCGATGCGTACAAAACCTTCGATAGAAGACCCGTCGAACATGATCTGGCCATCGAGGGCCTTTTCAAATTGGCTCCGCGGGACCTCGACATTCTTCAGTACACCCATGATGTCGGTGAATTGGAGACGTAGAAAGCGGACTTTCTCCGACTCGACGATCTTGAGAATTTCAACACTATTCATCAAAACAACCCTCCAAATGTGATCAATTTGCTCAAGTATTAACCAAAAATAGATGCAAAGGCGAGTCTTTTTGCAGATCGACACTATTACCGCGAACAGTCGGTCGATTCCATAGTGCCCGATCGAGCCCGTCGACATGATTTCACCAGCATCAGGGAGTGCGTCGTCGTATGCTTGCAGCCCATGGCGCACTAGTATTGAAGGCCTATTTCGCAGCATCGCATCGAGAGGTGATCATCGGCACGGCAGATATACTGCCCGCAGAGCAAACCGCGCGACCACAGCCCTGCGTAGCTTCTCGGACAAGGAGGTACTTCTGAAACTACAACCTCCTGAGGGCAAGGCTACAATGAGTCCGATGAGCGCAATGAACGCTGAGACTAGTATTTTGACAACGCAAACGAATCAGAACAGCCAACCACTCTGGCGCAGGATCGCCAAGGTAGGCGGTATCGCAGTCGCCTTGGGTGTGCTTGTCTTCTTGGGCCGTGAACTCGGCGGCTATGTTCCGAAGTTCGTCGAGTGGGTTGAAGGGCTGGGCTATTGGGGCCCGCTGGTTTTCGCCATCGGATATGCCATTGCTACAGTCGCCTTCATTCCGGGATTGATTCTTTCGATCGCGGCCGGTGCGATCTTCGGTATCTTCAAGGGTGCTCTGGTCGTCTACGTAGGGGCTACAGTTGGATCGTGTGCCGCCTTCCTCATCGCTCGATACCTCGCTCGCGAGTCGATCGAGCGACGGCTGGAGAACAGTCCCAAATTCAAGGTCATCGACCGAGCTGTCGCCAAAGAGGGTCTCAAGATCGTCTTTCTTCTCCGACTCTCACCAATCTTTCCCTACAACCTGTT
>JAZFTL010000466.1:0-2394 GCA_036446675.1 Thermoanaerobaculia bacterium | reverse complement strand
AGGGGAATGGCGATCGAAGAAACTGGCGAAGGCAGTCTTGTCGCCCACCGCTATGCGGCCTAGTAGGTAAACGTCCTGTGGGTCTGTTGAGGCCACTAGCTCCGCTGCAGTCGACCGGCCGAGGTCGGCCGGCCAATTCCTTTCTTCATTGAATCGACTAGACGTCGAGGAACGCTAGTCGCTCAGGTGGCGAAAGTCAACGAAGCCCACCAACTCTCCCAGTCCCAGCTCCGCTCTTCCGGGGCCCTTTCCATGTGGACTGCCTTGATGAGCCAACTCCCCTTTCGGTCGATGACAAAGGCGACGCGCCCGCGTTCATCCGTGCGCGCCGCTCGACGTATCGAAGAATCTTCCGCTGAGAGTGCTATGACCAACAATCCTTCCACCGGCTCTGCTTCAAATAGGACGCGAACGGAGAGCTCGTCACCTAGGACCACATCGAACGGATTCGCTTCAGGAATAATCTCCAGCGGCATTCCGATCTCGCGATCGAAGCCGCCGGCGATCGCCTCACCATCACCGCCCACCTGAATTAACGTCTTGGCACAGCGCGAGAAGCTCTCCACTCCAGGCAACCCGGATTCGCCGCGCGACGCCCGTATCCGGAGGACTCTTTCCAGACCTTCCTCTTCCAGGTAGGCCTCGAAGATCAGCGGGTCGAGCTCTATCCGAGTCGGGTTGCTCTCATAGGTGACAACTTGCAGTCCGCGGCTCTCGATCCGAAGCATACCGGCAGGCGCGATTCCGATGATCCCGCCAAGTGGACGCTGCTCATCGCCCCGTTGGGCCAGAAATCGCCTGATGTGATGATTCATTCTGGCCACGGAGTCACCCTGAAAATGCTCGCCCACTTTCAGGTCGACCCCGATCCGATCTCCTACCTCCGCACGATAGGTGGAAGGCTCGAGCCAGAAGTCGTGAGCCGTGACCACGGGGGCAGTCACCAGAATAAGGGTCGCAAGAAGAATCTGTACTCGGCCTCGATCGGCAGGGGAGAGGTGATGAGAGGACTCTTGCCGTGAACCAACCGCGTTGGCGCTCTTGTGGCGAGCGATACCGACTCGGAACATTTCCTTGAGCATTCTCATCACCTCTCTCGAGTATCCTGTCGAGCTCTCCAAGTGGTTCTATTCGTTCGGCGAGCCTGGAAGAGGGGCCCGGAGATATGGAAAAGATGCTGCGAACTGCGTCGGCGCCTGCTTGGCTCCGTCAGTGAACGGAAGCGTTCCCGAGGGTGCGTCCGCCGGATCACACAAGACTCCGGGAAAGGCGTGGCAGAGGACTCCCATCGCGACTCTCAGAGTGATGTCGACTACATCGTCGCCGGGTCGACGACCGTTAGGAAAGCCGGCCAAGTCTCCACCGAGCACACCCAATCGACTCTGCGACGCCTTCGGGGTCGGATCGATCGACACGTTGAGACGCTGCATTTCGCCGAATCCGAACTCATTCAGGCCGGGGATCCCGGTGATGAATGTGGCCAAAAGGTCGGCACGGGGGAAGTTGTTCGGCGCCTCGACCGGAAAGAGGATTTCCAAGATCTCCGGAAGGGTTGGATTGGTGACATAGGTGGCGAATTGCAGGTCGTCTGAAGGCTTACTGGCATTGAATCGATTCTTGTCCTTGAGGCCGATCACGACTTCGTTGACCAATGGCATGCCAAGCCGCGAGACCTGCACGAAGTTGCTGCTGACCCGGTCCGGTTTCTCGAAGGAGGGGCTGTTGCGCAGCTTGCGAATCTTCGGCAGTTCTGCGGTGGTCCACCCTCCAATCACCTCGCCGCTACCCTCGGTGAGACACTCGGTGGGAACTTCGATGATCAGTGAAGTGATATTCGAATCGGCCAGATCGTCGGATTCGGAGCTCTTGCCGCCGATCGGATTCAGGTTGACAAGATCGAAGACCTCGCCCAAATTAACTACGAAGGAATCCTTGCGCTGACCCACGAAGACCCGACCGTCGTCACAGCCTGGTATTCCGGCACCGTACACGAACCCAGCCGCATACGCCGGGTAATCCGAAAACGACTTCTTCCCAAAGTTGTCGAGCGGTTTGCGAAAGATCGAGTCTCCGCTACTTCGATTCGTCAAGAGATTGCTTGCTTGCTCGCCCCCGAGTTTCCGGATCAGCCTGACCGTGTAGCTCTCGATTACATTGTGATTCTCCTCACCGGACCCGGTGCCATCTACCGTCCCCAGATTCCGCAGCGGAACCGAGACCATGGTGCCACCCACCGGCAACTGCAGATCTTTCAGGGTATTCTCGATCTGAAACTGAAAGATCAGATTGGCGACTCCATCGCCGGTGTTGTCGATATTGATGCGGTAACGGGCATCGGGATCGAGCGGAAAGTAGTTCGGACCGCCGAACGGATCCTGCAGCGGAATATAGTTG